>NZ_JBRREH010000039.1:0-41617 GCF_056760175.1 Stenotrophomonas sp. STEN021
GCCGGTGAACCGACAGCGCGCGGAACGCCTGTGACTGCACATCGCGTGATGCCGTTTTTGTGGTGTGGCCAGATGTATTGCCAGTTTCGCGGCTGACGCCGCCCCCACAACCCCCAACTGCGTTCACAGCAAACGGACTACCGCCGCCGCTGCCGCGCCCACAATCACCACCAACAGAAACGGCAGGCGCAGCATCAACGCAACTGCTGCCGCCAACAACGCGGCAATGCGCGCGTCGAAGGCCAGGCCCTGCCCGGCCGACACGGTGTTCATTGCCGTCAACGAGGCCAGCAGGCCTATCGTCAGGCAGCCAGCCACGCGGTTCATGCGTGGCGATTCCAGCCAGCGCACCGGCACCAGATAGCCGGCGAACTTGATTGCCCAAGCGGCAACGCAGCCCAGTACGATCCACGCCCACAGCGTCATCGCAGCGACTCCTGCTCGACCTTCGGCACAACATCAGGCTCCAACCCCTCATCTGCCGGGCCATGCCCAAACCAACCCCAGACAGCAGCGACCGCTGCGGCCAGAAGAATCGGCACACCCGGCGGCACCCATGGCAGCGCCAGCACCGTCACCAAGGCGCAGACCACGGCTATTGCCACCGGTTCACGTGAGCGCAGACGCGGCCACAGCAAGCCAAGGAAGGCGGCAACAGCAGCACCATCCAGGCCCCATTGGCGCGGATCGCCCAGCGCATCACCAAGTACGGCACCCAGCAGGGTGAACAGGTTCCAGCACAAATAAACGCCCAGCCCGGCAACCCAAAAGCCGCGCCGCTGCTCCTGCGGATCACGCTGGCTGGCCGCAGTGGCCGCCGACTCGTCGATGGTGACCTGCGCCGCCAGCGGTCTCATCCAACCGCGCGGGCGCAGCATGCGGTTGATCTGCGCGCCATATACCGCGTTGCGGATGCCCAGCAACGTGGCCGCGCCAAACGCCGCCGCACCCGCACCGCCTGCACCGATCACCCCGATGAAGGCGAACTGCGAGCCACCGGTGAACATCAACAGGCTCAGCGCGGCGGTCTGCGCCACGCTGAAACCCGATGCCACCGCCAGCGCACCAAACGAAATGCCATACAGCCCAGTCGCAATCGCTATCGACGCACCGATGCGTACCGCTGGCGTGATGCGCGCGGCCATGGCCATCAGGCGCGTCCGCGCGCTTGTTCGGCCGCCGCGACAAACACCACATCGGTGGATGAGTTCAAGGCGGTTTCAGCCGAGTCCTGCACCACGCCGACAATGAAGCCGACACCGACCACCTGCATGGCGATCTCGTTGGGAATGCCGAACAGGCCGCAGGCCAGCGGAATCAGCAACAGCGAACCACCTGGCACACCGGAGGCACCGCAGGCACCAACCGCGGCAACCACGCTGAGCAGCAGCGCGGTTGGCAGGTCCACCGCATAACCCAGGGTATTTACCGCCGCCAGGGTCAGCACCGAGATGGTGATCGCCGCACCGGCCATGTTGATGGTCGCACCCAGCGGCACCGCCACCGAATAGGTGTCCTCATGCAGGCCGAGCTTGCGGCACAGTTCCATGTTGACCGGGATGTTTGCCGCCGAGGAACGGGTGAAGAACGCTGTGATGCCACTCTCGCGCAGGCAGCGCAGGACCAGCGGATAAGGGTTGCGGCGAGTCACCACGGCCACGATCAGCGGATTGCCGACGAAGGCCATGAACAGCATCGCGCCAATCAGCACCGCCAGCAGGTGCAGGTAGTCCTTCAGTGCCCCCAGACCAGACTCGGCCAACAGCGAGGCAACGATACCGAACACGCCCAACGGCGCCAGCTTGATCACCAAGCGCACCACCCAGGTAACAGCATCGGAGAAATCACTGACCAGGCTGCGGGTGGTCTGGCTGGCATGGCGCAGCGCCAGGCCCAGGCCCACCGCCCATGCCAGCAAGCCGATGTAGTTCGCGTTGAGCAGCGCGTGCACCGGGTTGTCGACGATCTGCATCAGCAAGGTCTTGAGCACTTCGCCAATACCGCCAGGCGCGCTCATGCCAGCCTCGGCAGCCTTCAGTGTCAACGTGCTGGGAAACAGGAAGCTGGCTGCCACCCCGACCATGGCCGCAGCCAGGGTGCCGATCAGGTACAGCACCAGGATCATCCGGATATGGGTCTTCTGCCCCTGCTGATGATTGGCGATGGAGGCCGTGACCAGTACCAGCACGAGGATGGGCGCCACCGCCTTCAACGCGGAAATGAATACCGTGCCGAGCAGGCCCACGGCGGCCGCGCCGGCAGGCCAGAGCATCGCCAGCACGATGCCTGCGATCAGGCCGATGACAATCTGCAGCACCAGACTGGGCGCTCGGAAGGAGGAAGAACGTTCGGTCATTACAGGGCTCGCGGCAAACGCAAACCCCGATTCTCGCCCACCGGGGGCGCTCCCCGCACCCCCGGAACGTCATGGAATCAGGACAAACTGCCGCCAGGTCACCAACACCGTTAGGATGCGCGCATGGAAAACAAGCATCGCCCCAAACGCCTGCTGCGGTTCCTGGCCTATCTGCTGGCCGTTGTGCTGCTGCTGATCGGCAGCGGCCTGCTGCTGGGTGACCACCTCACCCCGAAGGCCGTCGGCACACCTTCGCAGGCTCTGCCACTACAGGCGCAGCAGACCCTGATCGACCGCCAACTGCAACCCTTGCTGGCCGACCACCCGGGCAAAAGCGGCGCGGTCTACCTGTCCGACGGACTGGAGGCCTACGCCGCGCGCGCCATCATCACCCGCCAGGCCGGACGCAGCCTGGACCTGCAGTACTACATGTGGCACGACGATCTGCTCGGCCACCTGCTGGCCCATGACGTTTACCAGGCCGCCGAACGCGGCGTGCGCGTACGCTTGCTGCTGGATGACATGAACGCCGCCGGCCTGGACCCGCAGATGCTGGCGCTGGACCAGCACCCCAACATCGAGATCCGCCTCTACAACCCGTTCCGCAACCGCGACGGACTGTGGCGATTGGTCGAGATGGTGCAGCGTGTCTTCAGCATCAACCACCGCATGCACAACAAGGCATGGATCGCCGACGGCCGCGTGGCCATCGTTGGTGGCCGCAATATCGGCGCCGAGTACTTCGACGCCCGCCCGGATGTGAACTTCCGTGATCTTGATCTGCTGCTGGCCGGCCCGGTCGCCAGCGATGCCAGCAGCATCTTCGACGAATTCTGGAACAGCGATGCGGTGGTCCCGATCGCCGCCCTGCATCAAAGTACCGACCAGCAGATGGCCAACTTCATCAGCCAGGCCGAACTGGACGCGCGCCAGAAGGAGGCCGAACCCTACCTGCAGCGGGTGCGAGTGCATTTCACCGATGCCTACCTCAGCAAGCAACTTGACCTGCATTGGACCGACGGCGTGAGGATCCGCTCCGATCCTCCGCGCAAGCCCAGCGGCGGCGACAGCAGCCAATGGCTGGTCAGCCAGCTGGTCGACGTATTGGGCAGCGCCAAGCACAAATCACTGCTGATCTCGCCCTACTTCGTGCCCGGCGCAGTCGGCACCAAAGGCTTGATCCAGCAGGTGCACAACGGTGTGCAGGTCGGCATCATCACCAATTCGCTGGCCGCCAACGACGTACCCGCCGTGCATAGCGGCTATATGCATTACCGGCGTCCGCTGCTGGCCGGTGGCGTGCAGCTGTACGAACTCAAAGCCCGTGGACACGTAGAGAAGGCATCCACCTTCGGCAGCAGCGGTGCCAGCCTGCACACCAAAGCCTTCGTGGTGGATGACCGCCGTGGCTTCGTCGGTTCGTTCAACCTCGACCCGCGCTCGGCCTACCTCAACACTGAAATGGGCGCGCTGTTCGATGACCCGGTACTGGCCGCACGCCTGCGCGAGGAATACCTGCGCCTGTCCAGTGCGGAGTTGAGTTACTGGATATATCTCAACAAGGATCACGAGCTACGCTGGCTGGACCGCGCGAGCACACCGCCGATCAGTCTGCGTACCGAACCGGACACCGGGCTGATGCAGCGCGCCAGCACCCAGGTGATCAGTTGGTTGCCGCTGGAGTCACAGCTCTAGCCTGAGCAGACGACACTGCGGGGCGATGTTCCCGAACATATCCGAATGCAGACCCGGTACGCGCCGCGGCCCGACGCTGCATGCCTCACTGCAATGTGCCGTCCGTCTGCGTCATCCGTTTCCACAACCATGCCGCCACGTGTTCGGGCATCTGGCTGGCAAGCGCCGCATTGGCCTCGGCCTCGCTGATCAGGCCCTGCGCATGCAGCATCGCGGCGCTGGCGGCCACCTGCCCGATCTGCAACGAGCGCCCCAAACCCGTGGCGACAGGCGTCTCCACCTGCTTGAGTGCCTGCACGATCGGCGCCGACAACTTCCAATGCCCGGCAATCCGCACCGCGGTCGGCGCGCTGCAGCGCTCCAACACTTCCAGCAAGGTGCCCGGCTCGCGTGCCCGCAGCGGCGGCCGCGCCAGCACATCGGCGGCGGCCTGCATTGCCATGGCCGCGCTCAGGCCCAGCAGCAGACCAGCCAGCTGCGCAGCGAAGCCATCCTCGCGCTCCACGCTGCGCGCATGGTCGGCAGCAGCCAACGATACCCGCAAGGTGTATTCCCAAAGCAAGCGCGCAAATTCGGCATCAATGCCGCTGGCCGACTCCATGACCGGCTGCACCAACGCGGCGGAAATGATCTGACGGATGCCATCGTTGCCAATCAGCGTCACCGCCCGCTCGATGCTCTGCACATCCTGCCGCTGCAGCCGGTACAACGGGCTGTTGGCGATACGCAGCAAGGTTGCCGCGAGCACCGCATCGCTGCCGATGATGCGGGCGATGGAACGCGACGACGCGGCACTGTCATTCACGCTTTGGATCAACTGCGGCAGCAGATTCGGTCGCCGCGGCGTGTAGCGCGAGGACATGTCCGCGCGGCTCAGTGCCGCAACCACGTCGTCCACCACCGCACGCTGTACGCGCAGCGCATCGGTCGGCGTATCGGCGGCGCCCAGCGCGCTGAGCAGAAAGCGCCGCTGCAGATCGTCAACGCTGACGACGACCGCAGCATCCTCGGCTACCGCCGCACCCACCGACGGTGGCACACGCAGCCCCCGTTGCGAAGGTGCCGCATCGCCATTGCGTCGCTGCCAGAGCCAAACCACGCCTCCGGCAACCACTGCTGCAATCACTGCCGAAATAATCACCATGGCAAATACAAAATGGTCCGCACGGAAAGCTGCCCGGAGTATCGGCCAGCGCCGACACTTCTTTAGCCCAAGCCACACTCCGGACAACTCGCGATCCGCAGCTTGAATGAGTGCGGCACCACCATCCTGCCAATTTCAACTTACTCGGCGCCCGTGGATTTCAGGAAAAGTCCGAAGGCATACCCAGCACCCCAACGCAGCAAAACAGAAATACAGAACACCAATAAAACCACAACATCCCTATCCACAGTGGGGCTCCGCACGCCACTCATCCAGGTGCGGCCAATACCCAGTCGACCATGGCATCAAGCAAGCATCGACAATCAAAAAGAGCACCCGGGTTTCACCAGTTGAACAAACTTTACATTCAGCGGACATGCGGAGCCAAAGCCCGCCACTCCAATCAACAAAGAATTCGCGTTGAGCGTCAAATCTGTGAATAACAGCACATGCGAATGGCAGCTTTCCTTATTGCCAGCATCCTTGACGCTGTTATGTTTAATCATCAACCCGGGAAACATAGTTAGTTTCAACCATAAAACCCCCGCCGTCAGCGGGCGCGAAGACGCCATGAACCGGGAAACTACGACACTCAACCAAAGACACCTGATGAATACCCCCGCACGATCAAGGCGGCCGATAGGTAAATCGGACGTATCGAGGTCAATGGCGCATGTATTGCGCTCCGGCGTTTACTGCCCCATTGCAATCGCGCCGAGGCTCCCCCTGCACCAGGCAAGCGAACAAGCTCCTGCCGAATGCCACGCTACGTACGAAAACAGCGCTCCTTGCAGCGTCCGCACTATCCCATCGCCATCGATACGATTGTGATGCACCACCTGTCAGCCCTTTCGGATTTCGTCAGCGGGCAGTGCCTGCCCGCCAATGGCGGCCTGTCTTCAACTAAAGGGAGGATGGATATGTCCACAGCCCAATCTACACCTGCAAAAGAATCCAATCGCTACATGGTGCCGGCACTGGAGAAGGGCCTGAACATGTTGCTGTTGTTCGGACGGCAACGTGGCGAACTGAGCTTCACCCAGGTCTGCCAACGCACAGGCATGCCCAAAGCATCGGCCTATCGCACCATACAGACGCTGGAACAGATGCGTTTTCTGGATCGTAACCACGCCAGCGGCGGCTACAGGCTTGGCATCAGCGTTCTGCGACTGGGTTTTGATTATCTATCAGCGATGCACATAGTGCAGATCGGGCAACCCATCATCCAGCGGCTACGAGACACCACCAGCTACTCGGCCCAACTGTGCGTACTCGATGGCCGCGACGTCGTGTATGTAGCCCGTGCCAGCGCGGTCGGCGAGCTGCCTACGGGGGTCAGTGTCGGCACCCGTCTACCCGCCCATTGCACCGCAACAGGCCGCGTGCTGCTGATGGCAATACCGGAGCAGGAGTTGAGCTCCCTGTACCCGGAAGCGGCATTTACGCTCACCTCCGAACAGGGGCCAAAGACACCGCGGGAACTGATTGAGCTGCTGGGCAACGACAGTGCACGCGGCCACGCCATCAGCGAATCGTTTTATCAGCCCGGCGTCTCGGCGGTGGCCTACCCGTTGCGTGGCCGTGGCGGCAATGTGCTGGCATCGATCAGCATCATGGTCCCGCGCTCGGTATTGCCCGCAGACATGAAAGCGGCACTGAGCGTTCAAGTCGGTAAAGCCGCGCAAGAAATTGAAGGATTGCTGCAGCTGTCTTGAGCGCGTTCCAGCAACGCCCCGCAACACCTGTTGATGCAGAAGGCATCAGCGGCCGCGTTCGGATGGCATACCCCTGACGTTCGCGTTTGGCAGCCCGCACCCGCATGGGCTGCCAGGATCGGCGCCGTACAATTTGCGGCTACGGCGTCATCTCTTTTGTTTGTGCAGGCGCACGCCCATCGGCCCTTGCAGCGAGCCATCCTCGTTGACGATGAAGTCCACCGACTCCGCTTCGGTGCCAGGCACCGCAACCTTCAGTGTGTTGCCGTCACGGGTGTAACGGGTCTGCTGCGCCTTGCCCAGCATCTCAACCGTGACCTTGCCATCAGACGCAAAGGTGTAGCTGACCATTCCCATGCCATCGGCCCAGGTGCCGCTCAGGCCCTGGCTGCAGGCAGCCAATAATGTTACCAACGCAACGATCAGCAGCTTCTTCATCCGCAACTCCCAATAACAGCCCAGACCGCCACGGCGGTGTATCCAAAAGCATTCTGGCATACGCACAATCAGGCTAGGCTGATGACTTCTGCCAAGGAGCCGATGCAATGGGTCGTATTCTGATAGCGCTATGTCTGTTGGTTTTATTACCAGGCTGCAGCAGCCTGACTTCCACCGCCAATACCGCAGCTGACAAAGGGCACTTCGTCGCGCGGGAACTCGAGTTCGAAGGCCAGCAGTTCCGTTACCAGGTGTTCGTCCCCGCTGCTGCAGCCGCAGCGGCGCCTGCGCGCCCGCTGGTACTGTTCCTGCACGGCTCCGGCGAGCGCGGCAACGACGGACTCAAGCCCACCCTGGCCGGGGTGGGCCCCTGGCTGACCCAGAACATGGACAGCTTTCCGGCGTTGGTGGTGTTCCCCCAGGTGCCGGAAGGCGAAGAATGGCGCGGACGCAACGCGCGTATGGCGCTGGCGGTTCTGGATGCGGCCAGCGCCGAGTTCGCTGCTGATCCACAACGTATCTACCTGACCGGCATTTCGATGGGCGGCTATGGCAGTTGGGAACTGGCGTTGACCCGCCCCACCCAGTTCGCCGCGCTGGTGCCGATCTGCGGGGCGCTGCGCGCGCCACGCGCCGACCGGCCCGGGCTGATGGTCGACCAGGTCGCCGATGCCGCAGATCCTTACCAAAGTGCCGTCAGCCGCCTGCGCGATGTGCCGACCTGGATCTTCCATGGCGCCCTGGACGAACTGGTGCCGACCACAGACGATCGCGCCATCGCCGCTGCCAGCCAGCGGCTGGGCGCGGGCTTCCGCTACACCGAGTACCCGGATGTCTTCCACAATGCCTGGGACCCGACCTACCGCAACCCGGCGATGTGGGAATGGATGTTTGCCCAACAACGACGTTAACCGTTCCCGATGTGGGCCCCGCCGTCGGCCAGCGAAGTGGACCAGGTCACGTCGCCTCGCAATCCTTCGGGCATTGAAGGGCACCGATGTGCAATAGCGTGACACCTATCACGCATCAGCCGTCTCCTCTACACCGCCCCTCCACAGGATGGGTTGGACAGTTGCAGGTACGACCCGGCAGGCCACAACGAACACCTCTGCGCTGCACCGCGCTTCACAAACATGCAGGGTTCGTGCCATAACAGCGCCGCAGCATGCCCGCGATCCCGCAGGTAGCGCGGCGCAATGCGCTTGGCTGCAACGGAAACCGGAGACTCAGGCTTGGCAACTACCACATCGGCAACGCTTGACCAGTTGCCGCGTACCCGTGGCCTCCATTCCCGATTGCATCTGTTGATCCTTGCCACGCTGCTGCCGCTGCTGGTCATTGGCGCCATAGCGGTCTGGAACGCTGCCCGCGACTACCGCCACGGTTCCGAGCAACGCCTGCAGGAAACCGCCGCCGCCCTGGCGCGCGCCGTCGATCAAGGCATCGAAGACAACGTCAACCAACTGCGTCTATTGTCTTTGCTGGCACCGCAGCTGCAGGAAACCGCTCCGCAGCTGCGGGCATGGGCTCGCGAGAATCCCGACATACGGCTGATCCAGGACGACAGCGAGCAAGCCCGTGCGCTGCCGCCGGGCTTGCTGGACGACGCACGCCACGACGACAAGGTAAAGGTCTCGGACCTGTTCACCAACGCGATCACCAACACCCCGGAAGTGGCCATCGCCCTGCCTTTCGGCGATGCCGACGACGTCCGCGTGCTGACCATGGTGCAACCCTCCAATCGCCTGATTGCCAGCATCATGGCCACAGGCAACGACCAACAACTGCTGGCTGCGGTGGTCGACAACAATGGCGTCATTGCTGCCCGATCACTGTCACCAGAGCGCTACATCGGCAAGCGCGTACCCGACTGGAGGGTGTTGCAGCGTAGTGGCGGCAAGCACGGGCTGTTCGACGCCAGCAGCAACGAGGGCACGCCGGTGATCTTCGCCTTCCACAGGCTGCAGGCCGCGCCGGGCTGGACTCTGGTGGTGGGAGAACCACAACAGAGCTTCCAGGCGCGTTGGCAACAGCCGCTGCTGGGGATCATTTTCGGCGGCATTGTCGCAGCTGTGATCGCCCTGCTCTGGGCCAATGCGATCGCCCGCAGCATCCTGCTGCCGATCCGGGCCTTGGCCCAACGCAGCAATCGCGTTGCCGACAATATCGCCGCCCTGCCCGACCCGCAGCCCTCCCGCATCCGCGAAGTGCGCAGCCTGCAGAGCAGCCTCAGCGGCACCGTCGATGCATTGAAGCGGAGCGCCGATGAGGCGCGCGATCTGGCCCGTGACCTCAAGGCCAGCGAGCAACGCTACCGCGCCGTGGCCGAAGCCGGCGCACTGGTGCTCTGGCAATCCGATCGCAATGGAACGGTGCTTTCAGCCACGGGCTGGCGCGAGCTGACCGGACAACCTGATGACCATGCACTGGGCAAAGGCTGGCTGCGGCGGGTCAACGAAGACGACCTGCCACAGATAGAAATCGCCTTGGAACAGAGCTTCACTGCCACCAACGCCGCCTCCCTGGACGTGGAGTTCCGCGTACTGGACCTATACGGCAAGTGGCGCTGGCTGCGCGCGCGTGGCGCCCGCTTCGGCCACAGCCTGAGCAGTTGGGCCGGTGTGCTGGAGGATGTGGATGCGCGGCGCCAGGCACAGGCGCGCATCGCCTACCTGGCACAGCATGATCCACTGACCGCGCTGCCAAACCGCAGCGTGTTGTTCGAGAAGCTGGACCAGGCCTTGATCGCCGCCCACCGCGGCCATCACAGCGCCTTGCTGCTGCTGGACCTGGACCGTTTCAAGGAGGTCAACGACAGTCTTGGCCATCCCACCGGCGACCGCCTGCTGCAGGAAGTCGCCCAGCGCATCCTCGGCTGCGTCCGTGGCAATGACCTGGTCGCACGCTTGGGCGGCGACGAATTCGCCATCCTGATGGCACCGGAGAGCCGCGCGCCCGAGGCGGCCTCATCATTGGCAGCCCGCTTGGTGGATGAACTGGGTCGCAGTATCGAACTGGAGAACCACCAATTCGCCATCAGCACCAGCATCGGCATCGTCCTCATCGACAACCAGGCCAACGCCGCCGACACCTTGATGCGCAATGCCGATCTGGCGCTGTACCGGGCCAAGGACGAAGGCCGCGGCTGCTATCGTTTCTTCGAGGCGGAGATGGACACCCGCATGCAACGCCGCCGGCAGCTGGAAACCGAGTTGCGCGCAGCCCTGCAACAGCAGCAGTTTGAACTGCACTACCAACCATTGGTGGACCTGCGCCTGCGCCAGGTCACCGGCTTTGAAGCATTGTTGCGCTGGAACCACCCGCAACGCGGCCTGCTCGAACCGAGCGAGTTCCTGTCCTTGGCCGAAGATATCGGGATGATGCTGCCGCTGGGCGCATGGGTGCTGCGCCAGGCCGCGCAGGATGCAAGCCAATGGCCGCAGCAGATGAAGGTCGCGGTGAACCTGTCGGTATCGCAGCTGGCCCAGCCCACCTTGGCCGAAGACGTCGAACTGGTGTTGGCAGCAACCGGGCTGGCGCCGGCACGGCTGGAATTGGAGATCACGGAAAACGCGCTGATCGCCAACATCGAGGCGGCATCGGCACAGCTGCTGCGGCTGAAGATGGCCGGCGTGTCGATCGTGATGGATGACTTCGGCACCGGCTATTCCTCGCTCGGCTACCTGCGCGCGTTCCCGTTCGACAAGGTCAAGATCGACAAGTCCTTCGTCCGCGACCTGGGCGAACAAAGCCAGGGCAGCGCCATCATCGGTGCGGTATCGCACCTGTGCGAAAAGCTGGGTATCAGCACCACCATCGAAGGTGTCGAAACCCAGGCGCAACTGGACCAGCTGAAGGAAGAGCACTGTGCCGAGGGCCAGGGCTATGTGTTTGGACGACCAATGCCGTTGGCGAAGGTAGAGGACTTCATCCTGCAGTGGCCGGCACGCTGGAGCCCGGCCACGTAGCCGCGAAAGCATCCACAGCCGTAGCCCGGGTAAGCGCAACGCACCCGGGGCTGTTGTTTGGCGCTCCGGAAGAACGACAGATTTCTACTCCCGGGTGCGCTGCGCTTACCCGGGCTACGTTGCCACGGCGGCGGAAGCGTCCGGCCGGCCGTGCCCCGGTATGACCCGGACACACCCAACCTGCCCGGATCAAGCCTGACCTCAGTTGACCCCGCGGATCGCCAGGGTCAAGGCCAGCACGCTCAGGATCACCGCGATGGTGCCATCCAGAATCCGCCAGGTGGACGGCTTGGTGAACAACGGTGCCAGCATCCGTGCGCCCAGGCCCTGCACCGTCAGCCATACACCGCTGGCGGTCACCACGCCGATGGCGAAGGCCATGCGCGACTCACCGAAGTTGTCGGCGATGGAACCAATCACCATCATGTCCAGCCAGAAGTGCGGATTGATGATGGAGAAACCAGCCGCAGCCATCAGCGCCGTGCGCAACGACTGCTCGCCATTGTCATCCAGGTTCATGCCACCACCGCCCACCACTGCACGCCGCGCCGACTGCGCCGCGTACCAGCTCAGGAAGGCGACGCCGCCCCACAGCAATACGGTCGTCAGCCACGGCAACTGCGCGGTCAGCTGACGCAGGCCGGCCACGCTGGCCATGATGAACACCGCGTCGATGGCGAAACACGTGGCAATGATCGGAATCACGTGCTGGCGCATGATGCCCTGGCGCAGGATGAACGCACTCTGCGCGCCGACGATGGCGAACAGACCAATACCGATACCGGCACCACTGAGCCAGGCACTGCCGGCAGCTTGGGCGGAAATAACCGAGAACATGAGGAAAAACCTTGTTACTGGGGGAAGGACGTAGCGGGAGAACCCACCGGTTACGTCCGGACGCGGCAATTGTCGCAATGCAGCACGGAGAAGTAGAGCTAAACTTCGTTAACCATCATTAGCAGAACTTAATATGCGCATCGATCATGCCCAGCTGCGGGCGCTGGCCGCCGTCATCCGCGAAGGCAGCTTCGAGCGCGCGGCGCTATCGCTGAACGTCACCGCCTCGGCGGTATCGCAACGGATCAAGGCGCTTGAGGACAGAGTCGGCAAACTATTGATCAAGCGCACCATTCCCACCGAGGCGACGCCCGAGGGCCAGGTGCTGGTACAGCTGGCCGAGCAGACCGCCCTGCTCGAGCGCGACGCCTTCGAGCGGATCGGTCTCAGCGATGCCGAGCTGCCGCGGGCCAGCATCCCGGTGGCGGTCAACCACGACAGCATGGAAACCTGGTTCCCGGAGGCCGTGCAGGCGTTCTCGCAGAGCACCTCGACCACCCTGGACCTGCATACCGAAGACCAGGACCATACCGTTGCGCTGTTGCGCCAGGGCGCGGTCATGGGGGCGGTCACCACCTTGTCCGAGCCGGTGCAGGGCTGCCAGATCCATGCGCTGGGCAGCATCCGCTATGCAGCCACCTGCACCCCCGAATTCCACGCCCGCTACTTCGCCAAGGGCGTGACTGCCCAGGCGCTGGCCCAGGCCCCGGTGTTGGTGTTCAACCGCAAGGACGATATGCAGGCCCGTTACGCGCGCCGCCTGGCCGGCGTTGAACAAGCGCACAACGCACCGACCTGGTGGATTCCCTCCACCCGCGCTTTCGTACATGCCAACCTGGGCGGACTGGGCTGGACCATGAATCCGCTGCCGCTGGTGCGCCGGCATCTGGAAAGCGGCCGCCTGGTCTATGTCAAAGCCCGTGCCTGGGAAGACGTGCCGCTGTATTGGCAGCACTGGAAGGGCGAGGTCAAAACCATGGCCTTGCTGACCCGCGCCATCCTGCAGGCTTCAACCATGCTGATACGCAAGCGCAAATAACCACGGCGGGGTTGCTGCACTGCAAGTTTCCCTAAAGGACACTGCCTGCGGCGCCGGTACCGGCGGATGCTGGGTTGATCAACGCACACCCACCGGAGCAGCCAGATGTCGAACACACGTGATGCCACCGTCGTTTCCTCATGGCTGCTCAGCGCATTCGCCGCGCCGCTGGCCGGTGCCATGCTGATGCTGGCAGCGGGTGACGCCGAGGCACTGGAGTGCGGCAGCAACAACGGCTATACCTGCAGCGGCAGCGCCAACCAATATGCCGGCGGTTTCAGTCCTGGCGTCGGTCAGGGCGGCTTCGGTGGCGGCAGTTGCACCGCGACCAGAACCCCGGTGGTATTCATTCCCGGCAACGGTGACAGCGCCATCAGCTTCGACATGCCGGCCGGTGCAGTGACGGGCTACAGTACCCCACCGCGCTCGATCTATGCCGAGCTCAAGGCTGCCGGCTACAACGACTGCGAACTGTTCGGCATCACCTACCTCAGCGCCAGCGAGCGCGCCGCGCCGCAGAACAACTACCACTCGCCGGCCACCTATCAGACCCTCAAGACCTTCATCGACAAGGTCAAGGCCTACACCGGTAAAAGCCAGGTCGACATCGTCACCCACTCGCTGGGTGCGACCATGGCGCTGGCATCGATCAAGTACAACGCCAATCAAACCAGCGTGCGCCGCTTCATCAACATCGCTGGCGGATTACGCGGCCTGCAGACCTGCCGCAGCACGGGCTATCAATCGGCACTGGCACCCACCTGCAATGCCGAAGCCTATGTCTATCCCTACACCTACTACACCTTCGGCCTGTACCCGAGCACTGGCGTCACCTACTACGGCTACAACCGCTGGACCGGCAGTGGCAGCGGCAGCCTGCGAACGTTCCCGGCTACCTACACCGGCATACGCTTCTACACCATCACCGCAGGCTCGCGTGACCAGGTGCACTGCTTCACCACCAGCTACAGCAGCGGCTGCGCCGATGGCGCCTTGTTCAACAGCGCCACCAACGTCTATGCACAAGTCGACATCGGTGCCGGTAGCAGTGCCTATAGTTTTGACTGGGATTGGAGCGATGGCAGCCCTTACAACTTTGGCGGCGGCGATACCAGCAATGGCGTCGGCCATTTCCGCTCGAAGAACAATGCTGGCCTGATCGTGCGCAACATGCTGACCAGTGATTGCAGCAGCGATTGCGCGGCCGGTTACAGCGGCGTATATGGGCCGGCGGTCAATCGCTGAACGCAGCGCTCAATTGAAGTACATCGACACGCCGACACCACCCTGCCAATCGGTGGTGCCGGCATCCAGCCCGCGCAGGAAGGATGCGTCCAACTGCACGCGCGGGCCTACCATCCAGGTCACACCTGCGCCGGCCGCACGCATGTACTGCGCGCCGGTGCCATAGCCGGCTTCGACATAGGCCGACAACTGTGGCCGCAACGCGAAGCCATAGCTGGGCGATACCATCCAACCGCTGCCGCCATCGCCCCATTGCCGATCGACATACAGGGCCAGACTGCTGTCATGTGGCAGTGCCCTTGCCACAGTGACGCCCAGGTCGTAGTCATGCCCCGCATCACCCAGCGGTGCCCTGCCCCAAGGCAGGTTGGCCCCGCCTTTGAATGCCACTGACAGCTGCTCATCAGCCAGCTGGGGCGCCCACTTCAGTGCCACACTGCCATCACCGCCCCCGCTCTCCTGCACCCGCATACCGGGGCTGCGCAGCCGCAGCCCGCTCCAGCTATCCGCGCCCAGTTGCAGCTCCAGCGTATCGGCAAGCCCGAAGCGTAGCAGCGTGTCCGCGGTCCATGAGGTGGTAGTCATGCCATCGCGGCGATCGCGACTGGCATCAGGCAAGCCCTGCTCCCAGGCGAACGCGCCCTTGCCAACCGTGCTGGTGGCAAAGCCGATGCCAGGTCGGTCGAATTCCGGTGCGTCTTCGGCACAGGCTTGGCGGCCGGCCAGTGCCAGCAGTGCAAACAGGAGAATCGAGGACTTCATGTTCGCCATGTTGCATGGCCTGCGGCTTGGCAGTGTGAACATCGAAAAGCAGCACCGTCCCTCCGAATACACGGCGTGGAAGCCGGGGATGCGGAGCACCCGCTGCGGGCTACCTACCGCAGCGCAGCAGCTGTGCGTCTTCCCGGGTGCGCTGCGCTTACCTGGGCGGCAAACCGAGGTCCGAACGCGCAAACGAAAAGCCCACCCGATGGCAGCGGATGGGCTTTCAACAAAGCTACTGCTGCGCTGGCTCAGCGATGTGTCAGTGCGTAGTTCAAGGCACCGATCACCGCGGCAACCTGGGCCTCGTTGCATTGCTGCGGCGTCGCCTTGGCGCTGTCCGGATAGACCTCGGTGGTGGTGGTGTAACGCGCACCGCTGACGCTGGCACACAGGCCCAGGGCCTTGAGCGGATACTCGATGACGCCTTCGGCTACCACGGCCGATCCGATGATCTCACCGCGCTCGTCGGCCGGAGCCAGATGGGTAACCTTGGCTACTTCGGCGTTCACCGCCTGTTGGAACTGCGGCTGGCGGTTCTCCGTGTCATCCACCAGATAGAAGCCGTCCGGAATTTCGCCCGGCTCGAACGGCTTGCCGTCGCGCGCGGCCAGTGCCGGCCGGAATTCGGTTTCGTCGGTGTCGGTGGTTTCGTGCAGATCGATATGCATCAGCACGCGTCCCAGCAGGGGAGCGACCAAGGCCATCAACGCCGCCGATTCCTGTGCCGGGCTGTTATCCACGAAGGAGCGATTCGGATCCAGCGCCAACGCATTCCAACGCTGGATACGCTCATAACCCCACGGGCTCACGCAGGGCGCGACCAGCAGATTGCAGCGGCCGGCGTAGCTCGCCGCGTGCTGATCGACGAACTGCAACGCGCCCTGCACGCCACTGGTCTCGTAACCGTGTACGCCGCCGGTAACCAACATCACCGGCAAGGCCTCGTCCCAGTTCCGGCTGCGGATAGCAAACAGTGGATAGCGACCCGACGGGTAGTCCAGCTCACCGTACTGCGTCACCTCGAAACGATCGCGCAGCGCGTCGATCTTGACCAGCACTTCTTCGGCATAGCTGCGTTGCACTTTCTGCTGGGCCAGCCACTGCGCGCGCTCCGGCGCACCCCAGGCCTGGCCGGGGGTACCAATGGGATAGAAAGCGGCGTCAATGCTCATGCACAGGTCTCTTCAATACGGTTGTTGGCGCGCACTTTACACCGTAGGAGCGGCGTAAGCCGCGAAGCTGGCGCATCCTCAGCCAGCTTGAATGCCTGCATTTCAGCAATGTCGGCTTCGCAGCTTACGCCGCTCCTACAAAACCGAGGAACTTCTGCGAAACCCAACGGGATAGCTCAGGCCTTGCCCTCAAGCAGGCGCGCGATGTCCGCATCCTTCTGCAGCCACAGGCCATTCATCCACTGCTGGAACTGGGCGCGGAAGTTACGATCTTCCTGGTAGTTGCGGCCGATGAACTCGGCCGGGATCGGCAGCTTGCGCACCAGCACTTTCACTTCTGGCAAGCGGTTGGCCATCAGATCCATCATCGAGGGAATGCCCTTGGGGTAGACGATGGTCACGTCCAGCAAGGCATGCAGCCCCTTGCCCATTGCATCCAGCACGAAGGCCACGCCACCGGACTTGGGCTTGAGCAGGTGCTTGAACGGTGAGCCCTGCGCGGCGTGCTTGGCGGCCGTGAAGCGGGTGCCTTCGACAAAGTTCATCACCGCCACCGGAATGCTGGCGAATTTCTCACAGGCCTTGCGGGTCACTTCCATGTCGCGCCGCCCCAACTCCGGGTTCTTGGCGATCTGCTTGCGGTTGTAGCGGCCCATGAACGGAAAATCCAGGGCCCACCAGGCCAGGCCCAGCACCGGCACCCAGAACAACGAGCGCTTCAGGAAGAAGCGCAGCAGCGGGATGCGACGGTTGAATACTTTCTGCAGGACCAGGATATCCACCCAGCTCTGATGGTTGGCCAGCACCAGATAGTGCCCGTCGCGATCCAAACCCTCGGTACCGCTGACCGTAAAGCGGGTGGCGGTGAAGGCATGGATCATTGCGCTGTTGACTGCGATCCAGCTTTCAGCCAAACCCGTGAGCAGCGGATTGCAGGCCCGACGCACCGACTTCAGCGGCAATACCGCCTTGAACAGCGCCACCACGAACAACGGCAGGCAATGGGCCAGCGTATTGATCACGATCAACGGGAAAATCAGAGCTACACGCAACCACACCATGGAAATAACCGTGGGGAGCTACCCCAGAACCCAAAGAAGTACAGGGTAGCAAAAGCGGCGCTTCAGGTTTCATCCCAAACGCTGGAAAGCGCCCCCGCAAGCTCGGCCAACTTACGGTAATCATTGGCATTTTCGGCCCTGGTAGCTGCCGTACAACGGCGACAGGGGAAAGGGAGCCTGGCGGCAGCAGGCAAGCTGTCGACCGTCGGATCTGGCGCTGATCAGGGCCTTGGTCCTCGGCGCTTCGGTCAGTGTGCCGGCCCTGCGGCCAGCTGCGACGGCCTTACCCAGCTCACTCACAGACACTCCTGCCGCCGTCGGCTGCGCCCCGACATACGCTGGCGTCAGGACGCGGCATAATCCAAACCTTCGTGCTTGTCCTGTTTGTATATGCCTTTCAAGTTGCCACCGCTGGGTGAAGTGCTGGATCTGCTGCCTGACGCGGTGTGCATGGTCGCCCCCGATGGCGAGCTGCTGATGGTCAATGCCGCCTTCGAGACCATCTTCGGCTACACCCCGGCCGAGGCCATCGGCAGGCAGATCATGGATCTGGTGCATCCGGAGGACCGCGCAGCCACCGAGCAGTCGGCGTTGGATGCAATGGCTGGCAAGCCGCGTTCCAACTTCCGCAACCGCTACATCCGCAAGGATGGCAGCGTGGTCGATATCCAATGGTCGGCCAAATGGCTGCCGGAATACGGCATCCGCATCGGCGTCGGCCATGAAGTAACCGCTCTGCGTGGTGTCGAGCGACAGCTGGAACACCTGGCCAGCCACGACGCACTGACCGGCCTGCCCAACCGCTATCACCTGCGGCGTGAGCTGGAAGCAGCGCTGGAGCGTGCGGCGCGTGACGGCAGCGGGCTGGCATTGCTCTACATCGATCTGGATGGTTTCAAGGCTGCCAACGATCGCTATGGGCATGAAGCCGGCGATCGCCTGCTGCGTGATGCCGCCCGCCAGCTACGCGACGGCCTGCGCCAGAATGACCTGATCGCGCGCGTCGGCGGCGACGAGTTCGTTGCCGTGCTGCCAGCCTGCGCCAGCCCCGATGACGCACTGAATATCGCCTCGGCCCTGCGCGCGCGATTGGCGCTGCTGCAGAGCCTGGGCAGCGACACTCCACAGATCGATGCCAGCGTGGGCGTGGCCTGCTTCCCCGCCGACGGCGCCGACGCCGATGCGCTGCTGCGCCACGCCGATGCCGCCATGTATGCAGCCAAGGCGAAGAAACGCCTTGCCAACTCCGCTGCGGATCGCGCCTCCAACCCGATCTCCTGATCCAGGTGACGCTTCGCATGCCGAGGCAGCGTGCCAAGGTAAAGATGGCACCAGCGCCACCCAACGGAACCTGGCGCTGCCAGCTTGTACCAGTGCAGCAACAGCCGAACCAAACCTGTCTACGGAATGGTGGCTGTCTGCTTACGTGACCGGCTCTTATTGGACCGACTGGACCTGGACGCCGGACGTCCGATTTCCCAAGGCGATGATCTCGTCAGCACTCAGGCCGGCAACCTTGTCTTTTATCCTGGCAATGCCAAGGTTTTGCAGCTCAGGATTTCCCGCTACCTCATACGCAGAATTCACACCGGCCAGATTGATCTGAAGCATGGCCACCACCAGCTTCTGCTTTTCCGCAGCACTGACCGATTCAATCATTTTTTTCCAGCTGGCCTCAGCTGCGGCATCCGAGGATGCATCCAGGCGAACGGGCTCGTGGGCGCAGGCGATACCAGCAACCAGCAGGCTGACAATGAGAACTGAAGAAAAGCGAATTTTCACAATGATCCTCCTTGAAGACTGGCATGACACCCATTCTGCATTGCGCGATTACTTCCAGGGCATTTCGCCCTTGGCCACCTTGGCACTGAGTTCCAACGATGCTTCGCCTGGCAGGCCCGGATAGCGCTGCTTCATCGCCGCTATCAGCGCGCCAGAATCCTTGGCCCTTGCCGCTTCCTCATCGAAGGCGCGGATGTAGCTGGCGGTGAACTCAACCGCCGCCAGGTCCTGTGAAGCACCTTCAGCATAGTGACCGGGAATCACCCGCGCCGGTGCCAGGCCCTTGATCTGCTGCAGCGCCGCCAGCCAATCCTGATGCGACTGCGGCGTCTGCGTATCGGCCATGAACACGTGCGAACCCGCATCCACCAACACCCCGCCCATGACCGTCCTGATGGATGGCACCCACAAGGCCGTGCGCTGCGGGCTCGCGCCGTCCAGGCCGATCACCTTCAGCTGCTGCCCCTCCAATTGCAGGCTGTCTCCCTGCAAGGGAGAAGGCACCAGCAACTGTTTGGGCGCATTGGCACCCAGCTGCGGTCCCCAGATCTTCAGCTTTTCATCCTTGCTGGCCTGGATATGCGCGATGGTCTGCGGCGTGGCCAGAATCCGCGCATCCGGGAACGCGGCATGCAGCGTTTCCAGGCCGAAGTAGAAATCCGGGTCGCCATGACTGATGTAGATGGTGGTCAGCTTCTTGCCGGACGCCTTGATCAGCTCGACCAGTTTGGCCGCATCGGCGGTGGAGAACTGCGCATCGACCAGCACGGCCTCAGTTGCACCCGTGAGAAGCTCGGAAGACACCGCGAAGATGCCACTGTCGCCCGGGTTGAACACTTCAACCTTGAGCCCTTGCTGGGCGGCTTGCGGGAGGTCATCCGTTGCTGGCGCCGCTACCGCCGGAACCGCCGGTGCAGCACCATCTGCTGTCGCCTGCCTGCCACAGCCTGCCAACGCTATCGTCAGTGCCAGCACTGTTGCCGATGTTGTGTACCACATGCTCCTGTTGCTCATTGCACTGCTCCAGCAAACCAAGGACGGGATTCAATTGGCATCGGTGCCGATGCTGGCAATAGTCCTGTTATTGGCATGTTAACGAGCAGCTCGGCCAAAACAGCAGGCTGCCCCCAACCCGCTGAAAACCATTTGGCATGTCAATCACATGACTGCATGCGCCGCCCAGGGACACAGTCCGCATGCGATCATCTGTCGTCCCCCTCAACGCTGCCGCACGCAATGACCATCGAACAGCCCGATCTTGAGAGCGTCCACAACAATGCGTACGCCGCAGTTGAAGACGGCGAGCTGCAAAGTGCCACGCAGAATTTCGACCTGCTGCTGCAGCACCACCCGGACAACCCGTTCTACCACTACATGCGCGGGCTGGCACTGAAGTACCAGATGGAATGGGCCGGCTCGCTACGCGACAACCTGCGCGCGATTGAACTGGCAGAAGAGTTCAGCCAAGCCCAGCACTGGAACGCAGCCATCGCTGCCACGGGTCTTGGTCAGTGGACCACTGTGCGCAAACTCTGGGCCGCCTGCGACATCACCCTTCCTGAAGGTGCTGGCCCCATCAATGCCGACTTCGGCGTCGCCGTGGTGCGCCTGAATCCCTGGAGCGCCGGCGAGACGGTGTTCATGCGCCGCATTGACCCGGTGCGCGCACGCATCCTCAACGTGCCCTTGCCGGAAAGCGGCCACCGCTTCGGCGATATCGTGCTGCATGACGGCGCGGCCACCGGCTCGCGCTTCGACGGCGAGCGTGAAGTCCATGTCTTCAATGAACTGGAGCGGCTGCAGCCATCCGAGTTCCAGACCTTCGTGGTGTTCGTGCGCGCGGACAGTCGCGTCGATCTCGACGCCTTGCTGGGTTCCAGTGCACCGGGCATCGGTTACACCGAAGACTGGACCAGCAGCATCCGTCACTACTGCCTGCGTTGCAGCTACGGCGCGCCGCACAGCCATGCACGGGAGTCGAACGAAGAACACGTGGAACAATGGCAGGTAGAGCGCAATCTCGGCATTGCCGCGCAGAGCCGCCTATCGGTCGAGAAACTGTTGAAAGACTGGGTCACCGGCCAACCTGGCCGTCACCTCGACGCCATCGAAACCCGTGAGTGTCCGCAACCGCTGCGCGAAGACGGCCATGCGTGGTGGCTGTCGCCCGAGGATGAAGATGCGGACGAAAGCAGCGATGAAGAAGAATAAGCCTCGGGATTGGACGACGCGACGGCATCCCGCCACGTCGTCCTGACCATCAAGCGCCGGCCAGCACCGGCGCCAGCAACCGGAACGTACCGGCATCGGCGTCCATCTCCGCCTTGCCGCCCACCGGCACGATGAACTGCTCCTTGATGTGGCCGATCATCGCGCCGCGGTAGGCCGGAATCTTCAAGGGCAGGATGTAGTCGTCGAAGATCTCGTCCAGACTCAGCGAGCCATAACCATCACCCGGCGCACAATCGGTGCACTCACCGAAGATGAAGCCGGCGATCTTGTCCAGCGCGCCCATCAGTTTCAAGGTGCTGAACATGCGGTCAATTCGGTAAGGCGCCTCTGCCACATCTTCCAGGAACAGGATCTTGCCAGTGAAGTCCGGCAGATAGGGCGAGCCGGCCAGTGCGGTGAGCACGGTCAGGTTGCCGCCAATCAGTTCGCCTTGCGCCTTGCCGCCACGGATGGTCAGCGTGCGGTTCTCGCGCGGCACCAACTCGTCGTCGCTGTCGCTGCGGTTCTGGTACTGCATCAGTTCGCGCTTGAAGAACAACCGATCGAACTGATCGACGTTGAAGCGGTTCCAACTGCCTGCGCCGATCTGGCCGTGGAAGGTCACCAGCCCGGTCTTGGCCTGGATCGCGCAATGCAGCGCGGTGATGTCCGAATAGCCGAGCAGCACCTTGGGATTGGCGCGGATCCGGTCGTAGTCGAGCAGCGGCAACAGGCGTGCGGCGCCAGACCCGCCGCGCACACAGATGATGGCCTTGACCTGCTTGTCCCCGAACATCGCATTGAGATCGCCCGCGCGCTCGGCATCGGTGCCGGCCAGGTGGCCATGGCGCGCGGCGTAATGCGCTCCGGTCTTGACCACAAAGCCCAGCGCTTCCATCGCCTCGCGCGCCAGCTGCAGGCTGAGCCGCTCGCTGCTGGCCGAGGACGGGCTGACCAGGCCGACTGTATCGCCCTTGTTGAGGCCGGCCGCCAGCAATTGCCCGTGCGTGGCAGCCATCGCGCCCTGCATACCGATCAGCGGCAAGGCCGCTGCCAGTGCTGTACCACCGATAAAACGACGTCGATCCATGTTGCTGCCTGTTGCCCGGGATGTGCGCCCAAGGGTAACAGCCAAGATTATCAGCAGCCCAGGTAGAGCCGAGCCATGCTCGGCTGGGGCTGCGCCGATAGCTCCACCTGTAGAGCCGAGCCATGCTCGGCTGGGGCATTACCGGGAACGCCTCTGCCGAGCATGGCTCGGCACTACATGAAAGCCGCTTGCCGAGCATGGCTTGGCGCTACCGTTACATATTGCGACGGTACTCGCCGCCCACGTCGTACAGGGCGTGGCTGATCTGGCCGAGGCTGTGGGTCTTCACCGCTTCGATCAGCGCTTCAAACACGTTGCGACGATCACGCGCGGTCTTCTGCAGGTAGCCAAGACCGTGGCCGTCGTGCGCTTCGCCATCCGCCGCTGCGCCTTCAACCTCGTGCGCATGCGAGGTCTCCCCCGCCGGTGCCAGCGCATTGCGGTTGCGCTGCCAGTTGTGCACGTTCTCGATCTGTTGACCCTTCTCTTCCTCGGTCGAGCGGATCAGCTCGATCTCGGTCGCCACCTCGCCGGCATGCTCCTTGGGCAGGAACATGTTGACGCCCACCAGCGGCAGGCTGCCGTCGTGCTTCTTGTGCTCGTAGTACAGCGACTCTTCCTGGATCTTGCCGCGCTGGTACATGGTGTCCATCGCGCCGAGCACGCCACCGCGCTCGCTGATCGCCTCGAACTCCTTGTACACCGCCTCTTCAACGATATCGGTCAGCTTGTCGACGATGAAGCTGCCCTGCCACGGGTTCTCGCAGAAGTTCAGCCCCAGCTCCTTGTTGATGATCATCTGGATCGCCACCGCACGGCGCACGCTTTCCTCGGTTGGCGTGGTGATGGCTTCGTCATAGGCGTTGGTGTGCAGGCTGTTGCAGTTGTCGAACAGCGCATACAGCGCCTGCAGCGTGGTACGGATGTCGTTGAACTGGATTTCCTGCGCGTGCAGCGAGCGGCCCGAGGTCTGGATGTGATACTTCATCATCTGGCTGCGCTCGTTTGCGCCGTAGCGCTCGCGCATCGCGCGCGCCCAGATGCGTCGGGCCACGCGGCCGATCACCGTGTACTCCGGGTCCATGCCGTTGGAGAAGAAGAACGACAGGTTGGGCGCGAAGTCATCGATCTTCATGCCACGCGCCAGGTAGTACTCGACGATGGTGAAACCATTGGACAGGGTGAAAGCCAGCTGGCTGATCGGGTTCGCGCCGGCCTCGGCGATGTGATAGCCGGAGATCGACACCGAGTAGAAGTTGCGCACCTTGTGGTCGACGAAGTACTGCTGGATATCACCCATCATCCGCAGCGCGAACTCGGTGGAGAAAATGCAGGTGTTCTGCGCCTGGTCTTCCTTGAGGATATCGGCCTGCACGGTGCCGCGCACGGTGGACAGGGTCTCGGCCTTGATCCGCGCATAGGTGTCGGCATCCACCAGCTGGTCGCCGGTGACGCCCAGCAGCGCCAGACCCAGACCATTGTTGGTGGGCGGCAGCTCGCCGTGGTACTGCGGACGTGATCGGCCTTCGAAGAGTTTCGCAATCTTCTGCTCGGCCTCGGCCCAGCGCGCGGGGTCTTCCTGCAGGTACTTCTCGATCTGCTGGTCGACGGCGGTATTCATGAACATCGCCAGGATCATCGGTGCCGGGCCATTGATGGTCATCGACACCGAGGTGGTCGGCGCGCACAGGTCGAAGCCGGAGTACAGCTTCTTCATGTCGTCCAGGGTGGGGATGTTGACGCCGGAATTACCGATCTTGCCGTAGATGTCCGGGCGCGGCGCCGGGTCTTCGCCATACAGGGTGACGCTGTCGAAGGCCGTCGACAGACGCGCAGCCGGCTGGCCAACGCTCAGGTAGTGGAAGCGACGGTTGGTACGCTCGGGCGTGCCTTCACCGGCAAACATGCGGATCGGGTCTTCGCCGCTGCGGCGATACGGATAGACACCACCGGTATACGGATAGGAACCGGGCAGATTTTCCTTCTGCAGGAATACCAGCAGCTCGCCCCAGCTGCGGTAGGTGGGCGCGGCGATCTTGGGGATCTGCTGGTGGCTGAGCGATTCGCGGTAGTTCTCGACGCGGATGGTCTTGCCGCGCACCTGGTATTCGTTGACCGGATCGGTGATCGACTTCAGCCGTGCCGGCCACTCGCGCAGCAGGCGCAGGGCCTCCGAATCCAGCGACTGCACGGCGTCGTTGTAGCGCTGGCGCAGAGTGCGGATGCTGTTGTCGACACCCACGTCAGTGAGTGCGTCGCCTGCGTACAGATCCAGGGCGCCCGGCTGTGCTGCATCACCCAGCTCCTTCAGTGCCTGCCAAAGGCTTTGCGCACGCTCGGCCACTTCTGCCTGCGACTCGATGCGGGCATTGATGCCACGGCCCTGCTCGGCGATCTCGGCCAGGTAGCGCACGCGGCTGCCCGGGATCAGCACCGTCGCACGTGGTTCCTTCAAGGTGGTGTCGATCTGCGGCTGCAGGCCAGCATCTGCCTTGGCCTTCTC
This sequence comes from Stenotrophomonas sp. STEN021, assembly GCF_056760175.1. NCBI lineage: Bacteria > Pseudomonadati > Pseudomonadota > Gammaproteobacteria > Lysobacterales > Lysobacteraceae > Stenotrophomonas > Stenotrophomonas sp. STEN021. The sequence continues at coordinate 25,022 of NZ_JBRREH010000039.1, forward strand.
GCGCAGCAGACGGCACAGGTTGGCGAACATCCAGCTGATGCCCGGATCATTGAACTGGCTTGCAATGGTCGGGTACACCGGCACATCCTCGTCCTTCATGCTGAAGGCGACGCGATTGCGCTTCCATTGCTTGCGCACATCACGCAGCGCATCTTCGGCGCCGCGCTTGTCGAACTTGTTCAGCACCACCAGCTCGGCGTAATCGAGCATGTCGATCTTTTCAAGCTGGCTGGGTGCGCCGAAGTCGCTGGTCATCACGTACATCGGGAAGTCGACCAGATCGACGATCTCCGAATCACTCTGGCCGATACCGGCAGTCTCGACGATCACCAGATCGAAATGCAGCGACTTCAGGAAGCCAATGCAATCGCGCAGCACGGTATTGATCGCCGCATGCTGGCGACGGGTCGCCATCGAACGCATATAGACGCGCTTGGAACGCAGCGAGTTCATGCGAATGCGGTCACCCAGCAACGCGCCACCGGTACGGCGGCGGGTCGGGTCGACTGAGATCACCGCGATGCGCATCTGCGGGAAGCTGGCCAGGAAGCGGTTGAGCAGTTCATCGGTGACCGACGACTTGCCGGCACCACCGGTGCCGGTGATGCCGATGACGGGTGTCTTGCCGGCAGCCAGCTGCCACTGTTTGCGCAGCGAGCCCAGTTCGGCCTCACTGTGATTGCCGTCTTCCAGCTGCGACAGCACCCGGCCGATACCGATCTCATCCTCGATCGACGGCGCTTCCGCATGCACTTCGCGGGCGGCAGCTTCACGCGCCTTGCCAGCGCGCGCCACCACGTCCTCAATCATCTCCACCAGCCCCATCTTCATGCCGTCGTTGGGGTGGTAGATGCGCTCCACGCCATAGGCCTGCAGCTCACGGATTTCTTCCGGGGTGATGGTGCCGCCACCGCCGCCGAATACCTTGATATGGCCAGCGCCGCGTTCGCGCAGCATGTCGACCATGTACTTGAAGTACTCCACGTGCCCGCCCTGGTAGGACGACAGCGCGATGGCATCGGCATCCTCCTGCAGTGCGGCACGCACCACGTCTTCCACGCTGCGGTTGTGGCCGAGGTGAATCACCTCCGCGCCCTGTGCCTGGATCAGGCGGCGCATGATGTTGATGGCCGCATCGTGGCCATCGAACAGGCTGGCGGCAGTGACGAAACGCAGCGGGGTGGTTTCAGGCTGCGCTTGCGGGAGCTGGGAGGCGGGGGTACTCATGGGCCGTGCAACATCCGGTTTCTATTGCAACCGATCATAGAACCGCTGCCCCTGCAGGTCAGGTTGCAGCGCAGCGTGACCTTTTGCCGGTTTGCGCTATCGCTGGGCACAGCGTCGCCCGTATCGGCAAAACCAGGCGCCGCCAGCGGCATGCCGGACTGAACACTCCCCTACCGGGAATGGATTAGAATGGCGGCCCGCGACCCCCGTCCCTGCCAATGACGAAGTCGCATTTTTTGTTTTCCGGCCAGCCATTTGGCTACACGATCACTGACGTTGTGGCAGATACGCCATCGGAGCTTGCATGCTTTTCGAAACCCTCGAGACTTCCGGCCATGAGCAGGTCGTGTTCTGCCAGAACCGCGACGCCGGCCTGAAAGCAATCATCGCCATCCACAACACCACCCTCGGCCCGGCCCTGGGCGGCGTGCGTATGCGCCCCTACGCCAACACCGATGACGCGCTGCGCGACGTCCTGCGCCTGAGCCGTACCATGACCTACAAGAACGCCCTGGCCGGGCTGAACGTGGGTGGCGGCAAGGCGGTGATCATCGGTGACCCCAGGACCGCCAAGAGCGAAGTACTGTTCCGCGCCTTCGGCCGTCAGGTCGAAGCACTGGCCGGCCGCTACATCACCGCCGAAGACGTCGGTACCGACGTCAACGACATGGAAAACATCTACCTGGAAACCGGCTTCGTCACCGGCGTACACCAGGTCCATGGTGGCTCCGGCGACCCGGCCCCGTTTACCGCTTATGGTGCATTGCAGGCACTGATGGCCTCGGTCAAGCGCAAGTTCGGCCATGAGGAAATCGGCAAGCTCAGCATCGCGGTGCAGGGGCTGGGCCATATCGGCATGGAACTGGTGAAGCTGCTGCGCGAGCGCGGCGCCAAGCTCTACGTCACCGACCTGGACCCGGTGCTGGTGCAGAAGGCCGTTACTGAATACGGCTGCGAAGCGGTCAAGCCCGATGCCATCTACGACGTCGCTGCCGACGTGTTCGCGCCCTGCGCGATGGAAGGCGCGATCGATATGGGCACGCTGGAGCGGCTCAAGGCCAAGGTCATCTGCGGCACGGCCAACAACCAGCTGGCCAGCCATGCCGTGGGCGATGAGCTGTACAAGCGCGGCGTGCTGTGGGCGCCGGACTATGCCGTCAATGCCGGCGGCGTGATGAACGTGTCGCTGGAGATCGATGGCTACAACCGTGAGCGCGCGATGCGCCTGATCCGCAGCATCTACCACAACCTCGGCAAGATCTTCGACCAGTCCGAGCGCGATGACGTCTCGCCGCAGCGCGCGGCCGACCGCATCGCCGAAAGCCGACTGGAAGCGATCGGCAAGCTGAAGATGCCGATGGGCCGCTCGGTCCCGCGCATGAATCGCCTGCGTGGCGAGTAAGCGGTACCACTGAAACACGGAAGGCGGGCGATCCTCTCGCCCGCCTTCTGCTTTCTACCGGTTACAGCAGCTGCCCGATCAGAACGCCTGCTGCAGACGCAGCGACACCTGCCGGTTGTCACCACGCGGGCCGAAGCGCTGGTCATAGCCCAGCGACAAGCGCGTATTGCGGGCCAGCCACGATTCGACCGACAGGCCGAACAAGCCGCCCGAACGCGAAGGCTGCAGGCCGGTAATCGGTGCCCAGGCATCCACGCCGACAAAGCTGGCATCCAGGCTCAGGCCATTGCCACCCAGCGCCTGCTGCCATTCGGCATAACCATTGAATGCCACCTGTTTCCACAGGTACTGGCCACGCAAGCCAGCCAAGGCCCGCACCCGGCTGCTGTTCCAGTCATCGGCGCGCAGGCCGAAACCATAGCCGCCCTGCTCATTGAAAGCACCTCCGTCGATACGCGTGTAATCCGCGCCCATGTACGGTGTCAGCTGCGCCTTGCCATGGCCCAACCGATAACCGGCCTCGATGCTGCTGGACAGGAAGTTGCCGCTGTAACGCGCCTGCACCCCGGCGCGCTCGGAACCCAACAACAGCCCGCGATCCAGCTCGCGCTGGTACTGGCCAAATCCGGCCTGGCCCAGCACATAGGCATCACCGCGCTGCCAACCGGCGTAGAGCTGCGACTGGGTCTGACGGTCACGACTGCGATCCTGTGCCACACCGCCGCTGGCATTGGCGCGGGTTTCGCCGAACGCGAAACCCAGCACGGTATTGCTGGTCAGCGCAGTTTCGCCGCCCATCATCCAACCGCCGACACTGTAGTCACTGCCCAGGTATCCGCCCTGCCCGCCGCCACCAAGGCTGCGCATCCAGACACCGTTGACTGCCGACCGCGCACCGCCCTCGGCGAACTGGCTGGACAGCGCACGCCGGCTCATATCGATGCTGTCAAAGGTCATCGCGGTGGCGGTGGCATGGGCCTGCCCGGAGAGACTCTCCAGACTCTGGGCCAGGCCGGCAAAACCGCCCCCCACACCCTGCACCGACGCCGCCGCTGCGCCAAACGTTGAGGCCTGCAGGCCACCATCGCCATCCAGCAGTTCAAACGCCTGCTCCACCCGCTGCGCGGCCGACATTGCGCGCAAACCAACGCTGGCGCTGTTTGCCGCCGTGGTGACACTCACCCGATCCAACTGCAACCAGGCGTTGTTGGCGTCATAGCCATACTGGGCCTGCAACAACGTGACGCCAGTGGCACCCGTAGCCGGCGTGGAAAACTGCCCACTGACGCCGCCACCTGCATGCAACAGGTCCTGGCGGCGGCCGTCCTGCGGCACATAGCCGGCGACCGCCCCGCTGACCATCACCCCACCATCCAGACTCGCCGTTCCTGTGACCTGCAAGGCGTTGGACCCAAGCGCTACCATCAAGCGTGCACCCGGGCGCTGCACGTAGTTGCCTTCGATCGTTGCCGAGCCCTCATTGCTGAGCACGATCACGCTGGCACCATTGTCCACGTTGCCCACCACACGGGTGGTGCCACCCATGAACTGCAGCGCCGCCGTTGAAGGATTGACCTGCGCGTCGATGCTGACATTGGAACGGATCGAGCCGCCGTCGCGCAGCGCAAGCGTGCCCTGCTGGATGCGGGTGGCACCGGCGTAGGTGTTGGCGGCGGACAGGCCCAACGAGCCACTGCCGGATTTCACCAGACCGCCGGCACCGCTGATCGGGTTGCTCCATTCCGAATTGAGTCCCAGCAGACTCACATTGACCTTGATATCACCCCAATCAGCCTTGCCCGGCCCCTTCACCGCCTTGCCAACGTTGAGCAGTCCGTAGCCGAACACCGCATCCGGGCCCGGATCGCCGAGGTCGGTCGCGGTGCCCAGCAGGGTCTGTCGGACCAGGTCATTGTTGAAGTAGGGGAACGCCTGCCACACCATTGCTGCCGCCCCCGACACCAATGGCGCCGCATAGGAGGTACCACTGCCGTAGTAATACGACAGATTGTTGGCCGTACTGTCATGACCAAGGAACGCCGCGGTACCGGGCGCTACCAGGCAGTAGTTCTTGGCGACGCCGCAGGCATTGGAATAGGACGCCAATGCCGTCGGCTTGGCGGTATCCAAGGCAGCCACTGCCAACCAGCCACGCTCCAGATCGGCCGCCGGATAGCTGCCAGGGTTGCCGACCTTGCTCGGCAACGCCGCCATGTCGGAAGGATTGGGCTTTGACTCGTTGCCGGTGGCAAACACCACCAGGCCATCATTGTTGTTGATGAAAGGACGGTACTCGTTGGCAATCTCCGCCGTTACGTTCGGCCGGGTCCAGTACAGGCCGCCCCAGGAGTTGTTCATGATGCGCATGCCGTCGCGGATCAGGTCGGCATGGATCGCAGCCATGCCCAGCGCTCCGGTCACTTCATTGCCATTGCCGGAACCATCATCGGTTGGCGCTTTGTCGGCAATGATGCGGGCGGACAGGATCTGCGCGCCAGGAGCCACACCGCCTGGCCACCGTCCGGTCGGAGCACCCGCGGCAAGTTGGGCGACGGTGGTGCCATGACCAACCACGTCGTCCACCGACAGATTGTTCTGGGTCGAACTGACGTAGTTACGGTTGACCAGGACCCGCCCGGCCAGCGCTGGATGGTTGCGCATCACCCCGGAGTCGATCACACCGATGCGATAGCCGGCCCCGGTCAGACCCATGGCGTGCGCAGCCTGCGTATTGGTCAATGCCAGATGCGCATCAAACGCCGGCTGCGGGGTCACCGGCGGGGTTACCGGCGGCGTGGTCGGGGGCGGCGTTACCGGCGGGGTCACCGGCGGCGGATCGGATTTGGGACCGCTACCACTGCCGCAGGCTGCCAATGCCAGCGCCAATGAACCGGCCAACGCGCCGCGCGCCAAATTGCTGCTCACCATTGCACTACTCATTCCCTTGCTCCCCTTCCTGTGGATGATTCGCCAATTCAGGTATTAACCCGTCCCGGTAGCACTCCGGCTACCTTCTATACTGCAACGACAATCCACTGCCTGTGGGGATGTGCCGTTGGTCCAATGTGCCTGATCCCGCAGACGTTCGATAATTGCCGCAAGGTATAACCGAGATTGCTCATGTCCGACATCGTCATCGCCGCCGCCAAGCGTACCGCCATTGGCTCTTTCCTTGGTCAGTTCAACGGCGTCCCAACCCCGACCCTTGGCGCCACTGCCATCAGCGCCGCCATGGCACAGTCCGGCATCCCAGCCGGCGACGTTTCCGAAGTCATCATGGGCTGCGTGCTGCCGGCCAACCTTGGCCAGGCGCCGGCCCGCCAGGCCGCGCTCGCCGCCGGCCTGCCGACCAGCGCCGGTGCCACCACGCTCAACAAGGTCTGCGGCTCGGGCATGAAAGCCATCATGCTTGGCCATGACCTGATCAAGGCCGGCTCGGCCAGCATCGTGGTTGCCGGTGGCATGGAGTCCATGTCCAACGCGCCGCACATGCTGCCCAACTCGCGTACCGGCAACCGCTACGGCAACTTCCAGGCAGTGGACCACATGGCGTGGGACGGCCTGACCAATCCCTATGACGGCCAGTCCATGGGCGTGTTTGCCGAGGCCACCGTAGCCAAGTTCGGCTTCACCCGCGAAGAGCAGGACGCCTATGCCATCGAGTCGGTGACCCGCGCTCAGGCTGCACAGGCCAGCGGCGCGTTCAACGATGAAATCGTTGCGGTCACGGTCACCACCCGCAAGGGTGACGTCGAATTCAACCAGGACGAGCAGCCGGGCAAGTCGGACGTCAGCAAGATCCCGACCCTGCGCCCGGCGTTCAAGAAGGATGGCAGCGTCACCGCCGCCAGCTCCTCCAGCATTTCCGACGGCGCAGCAGCGCTGGTGCTGCTGTCGGCCGATGATGCTGCCAAGCGCGGCGTGCAGCCGCTGGCACGCATTGCCGCACACGCCACCCACTCGCAGGAACCGGAGTGGTTCACCACTGCGCCGATCGGTGCCATCAGCAAGGTTCTGGAAAAGGCCGGCTGGACCATCGCCGATGTCGATCTGTTCGAGATCAACGAAGCCTTTGCCGTTGTGGCAATGGCACCGATCCGTGAGCTGGGCATCCCGCATGCCAAGATCAACGTCAATGGTGGTGCCTGCGCATTGGGCCATCCCATCGGCGCATCCGGTGCCCGCTTGGTGGTTACGCTGGTAAATGCATTGCGCACGCGCGGCCTCAAGCGTGGCATTGCGTCGCTTTGCATCGGCGGCGGTGAAGCAACTGCCATCGCCATTGAATTGATTTGATTGAAAAATTTCAGATAATTCAAAACCTGAATGCGGGACCGCTTGACAGTCAAAATGGGCTTGTCATCATGTTCCCGGCGCGCAATGGCGCGTTGCCTAATTTCACGACGAGGATTCACAAATGAGCATCAACAAGCTGCTGATCGCAATGACCCTGGGTCTGGCCCTGACCGCCTGCTCGAAGCAGGAGCAGGCTGCTGACGCCGCCGCTGCCGCTGACACCGCTGCAACCGAAGCCCAGGGCGCTGCTGACGCTGCTGCCACCGCTGGCGCTGCTACCGCTGACGCTGCCCAGGCTGCTGCTGACACCGCCGCCACCGCTGCTGACGCTGCTGGCCAGGCTGCTGGCGAAGCCGCTGCTGCCACCACCGACGCTGCTGCTGCCACCGCTACCGACGCTGCCAAGGCTGCTGAAGACGTTGCTGCACAGGCCAAGGACGCTGCTGAAGAAGCCAAGAAGTAATAACTTCTGCTTCCAAGCTGGTCTTGAAAAGCCGCTGGTTCGCCAGCGGCTTTTCTTATGGGCCGGGTTTGCCACGGCAAGGCCACGGATTGCGGCAGACACGCCGCGATGCGCGCCCGCCAACCTGGACACTGCACACTACGGCTGATCTGCCCCACCAGCTTGCCCACCCCGCCTGCAGACCGCGACCCGCGCGCACCGGCCGGCGCAACACACCATCGGCCGCATTGCCCATGCAAAGGCCTGTGCCCCTTGGCCGAACCAACTGGTCTTGACGTGATCTGAATACGCCAACCTCTAGGGTGAGCACATTGGTCCACCACAGGAGAGTGCAATGAAATTGTTCATCCCCGTACTTACCGCAGGCTTGGTGCTGGCGTTGGCTGGCTGCAATGACCGTAACGCCGAGCAGGCCAAACAGGACGCGGCCGCTGCTGCTGACCATGCCGCCGACGCGGCCAAGAACGCCGCCGAATCCGCTGCCGATGCAACCCGCGATGCCGCCGATCAGGCTGCGGCGGCCACCCGCAACGCCGCCGCAGAGTCGCAGCAGGCCCTGGACAATGCCGCCAGTGCCACCGCCAAAGCTGCCGACGATGCCGCCGTCGCAGCGAAGGACGCCGCCGCCGATGCCAGTGCCGCTACCGCCGACGCGGCGCAGAAGGTCGCCGACCATGCCCACGATGCAGCCAAGCAAGCCCGCGAAAAGGCAGACGCTGCCAAGCATTGATAGACTTCGCCACGCAGCTGTCATGACGGTGACAGCTGCGTGACGCTCGCGCTGGATGCGTGATGCCACAGGGGGCCGGATGCACGCCATCCGGGCAGGCATGTGATCACGCGCGCGTAGGCAGCACGTGCGTATCACCTCGATCATGCAGTCAAGGGCGGGATGCGGAAACACACGGGCAGTAAATTCGCGCTGGTATTTTCGGCGCTGGTGTTTGTCGCCATTGGCGTCGGTGTCTTCGTCGGCGCGCGCAGGTTCATTGCCGATGCGCGATTGGTCGCCCATACCCACGAAGTCATCAGCCGGATTGATGAAATCCAGTCGATGGTGCTTGATGCCGAATCCGCCGAGCGCGGCTACCTGCTGACCGGCAGCCAGGCCTATCTGCTGGACTACCAGATGAGCGTGGAACGGCTGCCGCTGCTGCTGAGCAGCCTGTCCAAATCGGTTCCCGACAACCCCGACCAGGCGCGCAACGCGATCGAGCTCAACGAGCTGGTGAACCGCCGCCTGCAGCAGATCCAGCACGTCGTCGACATCTACGACGGCCAAGGTCTGGAAGCCGCGCGCGCGGCAATCAACCAGAATGCATTCCGCACCACCAGCGCCATCCGCGAACAGGTGCGGACCATGGTCGAGGAAGAACACGACCGCCTGGTGGACCGCGCTGCCAGTTCGCGCCGCAGTGCTGATCTGCTGCTCGGGCTCGCCTTTGCCGGCATCCCCTTCGGCCTGGCCGTGGTCGCATCGGTCTACGGTATTCTGCTGTCCGAACTGCGCCGTCGCAGCCGTGCCGAGAAGCGCGCTGCCAGTGCCACTCAACAACTGGCCGGCAACCTGGAGCAGATTGAACGTTCCAGCGCCGACCTGCAGACCCTGGGCCGCTATACCGGCCTGCTGCAGAGCTGTGCCAACCCGGAAGAAGCCCTGGAAATCAGCGCGCGCACGCTGGAAGCGCTGATGCCCACTATCGCCGGCTCGATCTATCTGCTGCGCGCCTCCAATGATCGCGTCGAGAACATCGTCAGCTGGGGCAAGCCGCTGGTGGAAACCAGCGCTTTCCTGCCACCCAGCGATTGCTGGGCGTTGCGGCGCGGGCAACCGCATGTGATTGATGACCTGCTGCGCGATGCCAGCTGCCCGCATATCAGCCGGCCAGAGCACGGCCAAAGTGTGGCCACTGCCTGCATCCCGATGTCGGCGCAGGGCGTGCAGATAGGTTTTCTGTTTCTTTCCGGCGCCGGCCCCGGCCCGCTGCCACGCCTGAACATCGCCGAGTCGGCAGTAGAGCAGCTGTCGCTTGCGCTGAGCAATCTGCGTCTGCGTGAGTCGCTGCGCCTGCAGTCGATCCGTGACCCACTGACCGGCCTGTACAACCGCCGCTATCTGGAAGAATCACTGACCCGCGAAATTGCCCGCTGCGGTCGCCGCGACTTCCCGCTGTCGGTGATCATGCTGGATGTGGACCACTTCAAGCAGTTCAACGATACCCACGGCCACGGCGGTGGCGATGCCTTGCTGGCAGCCATCGGCCAGCTGCTGGGTTCGCGCCTGCGCGGCGAAGACATCGCCTGCCGCTATGGCGGCGAGGAGTTCACCGTGATCCTGCCCGAGTCGGACAGCAGCAATGCCCTGCGCCAGGCCGAGGAACTGCGCCTTGCCCTGTCGCAGATGAGCGTGCCGTTCTCCGGCAAGACGCTGCCACCGATCACCATCTCGTTGGGCGTGGCGACGTATCCGGTTGATGGCGTGGCTGGCCTCACCCTCCTGCGCAAGGCCGATGCTGCGCTGTACCGGGCCAAGCGCAGTGGCCGCAACCAGGTACTGCGCTTCGACCCGGCGCTGGATGGCGTCGGCTGATCAGGCCTGCGGCAAGGCGCGCGCCAGAATGTCCGCGAACGGCGTGGCTGCCTGCAGCAGCCCGTAGACGCCGGCGGCGCGCGGCAGGCGTGATTGCACATACAACGCTGCCAACGGGCTGCCCACGCGCAGCAACGCCGCTGCCTGCAGCAATACCGCGATATCGCTGACCAGCGTGCGCGCATCGGCCTGGGCCAGCTCGGGGCCCTGCAGCTGGCCCAACGCGGCCTCAAGCGCGCGATCATAGCCATCGTTGCGGCCCGCGACCTGTCGCAACTCGGCCAGCAACGCCACACGCGTTTCCGGTTCGCGCTGCAAGGCACGCAGCACATCCAGGCACTGTACGTTTCCGCTGCCTTCCCAGATCGAGTTGAGCGGCGCCTGGCGATACAACCGCGGCAGCATCGACTCTTCCACATAGCCGGCGCCGCCCAGGCATTCCTGTGCCTCGTTGACGAAAGCGGGTGTGCGCTTGCATATCCAGAATTTGCCGATGGCAGTGCCGATCCGTGCGAATGCAGCTTCATGTGCATCCTGCGGCGCGCCATCCACGGCACGCGCCACACGCATCGCCAGGGTGGTCGCCGCTTCCGACTCGATTGCCAGGTCGCTCAACACATTGGCCATCAATGGCTGATCGACCAGGAGCTTGCCGAAGCTGCGCCGGTGCCGCGCATGATGCAGCGCCTGCGCCAAGGCCATGCGCATCTGCGCGGCCGAACCCAGCATGCAATCCAGCCGGGTCAGCATCACCATCTCGATGATGGTTGCCACGCCGCGCCCTTCTTCGCCAACGCGACGCGCCCAGGCACTACAGAACTCCACCTCACTGGAGGCATTGGCCCAATCGCCGAGCTTGTCCTTCAAGCGCATCAGATGGAAGTTGTTGCGCCGCCCGCAGGCCAGCCGCCGCGGCATCAAAAAGCAGCTCAGTCCACCCGGCGCCTGCGCCAGCACCAACCAACCATCGGACATCGGCGCGGAGAAAAACCACTTGTGCCCAACCAGGCTGTACTCGCCCTCACCCGCCAGCGGTGTCGCCATGGTCGTGTTGCTGCGCACATCGGAGCCGCCCTGTTTCTCGGTCATGCCCATGCCGACGGTGATACCCGGCTTGTCACCAATGGGCAGGTCGCGGGCGTCGTAGAACGGCGCTGCTGCCTTGTTGGCCCACTCCACCAACGCAGGCTCCTGGCGCAACACCGGCACTGCAGCGTGGGTCATGGTCAGCGGGCAACTGGTGCCAGCTTCGGCCTGATGGTGCAGATAGCTCAAGGCTGCGCGCGCGACATGCGCACCGGGTTGCGCCGAGCGCCAGGACAGCCCGGCTACGCCACGTGTCTTCGCCGTAGCCATGAGCCGATGGTAAGCCGGATGGAAATCAACGGTATCGATCCGGTTGCCCTGCGCGTCATGCGTGCGCAACAGCGGGCGCTGGCGGTTGGCATCGAAGCCGATCCGGTAAAGCTCGCCGCCGGCCAGCCCGCCGTAGTGCTGCAATGCCGCGGCAAAGGCTTCCGCCCCCTCGCGCTGCACGCACTGCTGCAAGGCCAGATCGTCCTGCCACAGGTCGTGCTCGGCGAACGGCGGTGGCTGGTTGTCGACGACGTGGGTTTCAAACGGAGGCGGCTGCGGCAGCATGGCGGCGACTCGGGAAGGACCGCCCTCGATTCTGCCGCAAGCCCGCTCCGTCCGGGCGCCGCTCAGCGCTTCTGCGCGACCTCGGCCAGCGCAGCGATGAATTCATCCTGCAACGCGAGCTTGCCAAACAGGCCGTGCTGGGTGCCGCTCAGCACCCGCAGCATATGGCCACGCCCGCCGGGCATGCGCCCCATTGGCTTGAACAGCAGGTCCCTGCCATGGGCGATCCAATCGTGGTCGGATTGGAAAATCGGCGTCAACCAGCGGCTCCAGAGCTGATACAGCCACACATGCGCTTTGCGCTGGTGCTGGTAACGCGCAAGTGCCGCTTCGAGGTTCTGCTCGCCACGCAGGGCATCGCGCAGCGCCACCGCATCCATCAGTGCCATGTTGACGCCCTGCCCCAGCTGCGGGCTCATCGAGTGCGCCGCGTCACCAGCCAACACCAGCCGTCCGCGGTACCAGCGCTGCATCACCGCATCGCGGTAGCTGGCGCGGGCCAGTTGCGCCTGCAGCGTAACTCCGGCAAGGCGCTCGCGTGCTTCGGGCCACAGTGTGGCGATCTCATCCAGCCACGGTTCCAGCCCATCACGTTCCCAAGCCTGGAAGCCATCACGCGGCAGGCTCCAGAAGAAGCTCAGCCGCTGTTCGCCATCGCCCGGGCGGCTGCCCACCGGCAACAGGCCAATCATCTTGCGGGCGGCAACATAGCGCTGGCGCAACTCGTCACCATGCTGCCAATCACCGCGTGGCAGCAGGCACCACAGCGCGCCCCAGGGGTAGACGCGATCCAGCTTGGCGCCCTGCACCTGCGCGCGCAATCCGGAACCCGAACCATCGGTAGCGATCACCAGATCAAACGGGCCGTGCCAGCGCCCGTGCTGGTCCTGCACGCGCTGCAAGGATTCGTCGATGGCACTGATGCGGCTGTCCACGTGCAGCGACGGGCCAGCATCCCAGGCCGCATCCAGCAGTGAGAACAGCGCCCCGCGCTGCATGCCCACGCCACACAGGCGCGCATCCAGCCCCGTGTAGGTCATGTCCATCACCGCGCGTCCGCAAGGGGTTTCGCCGTACAGACGGCGCACTACCGCGCCGTGCTCAAGCACCTGCGGCATCAGCTGCATCTGCCATAGCGCCTGCAAGCCACTGGGCTGCAGCAGGAACCCCGCGCCCACCGGCCCCGGCGTTGCAGCCTGCTCGAACACCTGCACCCGGTGCCCGTCACGCGACAGCAGTACCGCCAACGCCTGACCGGCCGTGCCATAGCCGACGATGGCGATATCCAGTGTCTTGCTCATTGCAGTCCCTCCCTGGGCCGACTGCCATTGCTAAAAAAAAACCCCGCCGAAGCGGGGTTCTTCCGCACAACCGGGTGGATCACTCGGCCGGCGTGATGTTCGAAGCCTGGGCACCCTTCGGGCCCTGGGTCACGTCATAGCTGACGCGCTGGCCTTCCTGCAGGCTGCGGAAGCCCTTGGAATTGATCGCGGAGAAGTGCGCGAAGACATCGGCGCTGCCGTCCTCCGGTGAGATGAAGCCAAATCCCTTGGCGTCGTTGAACCACTTGACGGTACCGTTCGGCATGGTGATGCGAGACCTTGTTCGATGAATGGATTGATGCACGCTGAATGAAGCGCACTGGCGGAGTATGCAAACCTTAAGCCGGGATGACAATCACCCCCGGGCCAATTCACCCACCAAAGTCGGCAAACCGGACGAAGCTGCCTCCACATTGGCCAAAACCTCGGCCATGGTGATCTCCTCGGCATCGCCGCAGCCAGCCGCCCAGTTGGCGACGATCGCCAGACAGGCGTACTCCAGCCCCAATTCGCGCGCCAGCCCGGCCTCGGGCATGCCGGTCATGCCAACCAGATCGCAGCCATCACGGCGCATCCGGGCGATTTCGGCATTGGTTTCCAGGCGCGGGCCCTGGGTGGCGCCGTAGCAGCCGCCGTCCTGCATCACCACGCCCTTGGCCTTGGCCGCCGCCAGCACCTTGGCGCGAAACGACGGGGTGTACGGATGACCAAAATCGACATGCAGGACCTCGCTGCCCTCCTCCTCACTGAGCGTGGAAATCCGACCCCAGGTGTAGTCGATCAGCTGGTCCGGGCAGGCCAGTACGCGCGGGCCGAAGTCATCACCAATGCCCCCCACGGTGTTCAAGGCCAGCACCCGGGTTGCGCCCAGCTGCTTGAGCGCGGCCAGATTGGCGCGGTAGTTGATCTTGTGCGGCGGGATCGAATGGCCTTCGCCATGCCGGGCCAGGAATGCCACGCGCTGGCCGTTCAACAGGCCAACCCGGACCGGACCGGAGGGGGCGCCGTAGGCGGTTTCAACCTCGTGGGTCTGGACATCGTCCAGCGCGGCCAGCTTGTACACACCGGTGCCGCCAATAACGGCCAGGGCGATAGGTTCCATGCTCATTCCTGATGTTCTCATTGGACACGCGCAAGCCACGCCCTTGGCGTGGCCCTGCCGCGATCAAACCGAAAGCCGACGGCAAAGCGTCGGCCGCCGGTATTACTGCTTCATTGCATAGATCGCCGGCAGCGAACGCAGCGACTCGTTGACGTCCATGCCGAAGCCGAACACGAAGCGGTCGGGCAGTTCGATGCCGGAGTAGTCGGCCTTCACGCCCGGCAGGCAGCGGTCGTGCTTCTTCACCGTCAGCACGGCGATGCGCACGTCGGTCGCGCCCTGCTCCAGGCACCATTCGCGCACACCCTGCAGGGTGAAGCCTTCGTCCAGGATGTCGTCGACCAGGATCACCCGGCGGCCGAACAGGGCCGACACCGGGCGGTGCTTCCAGACCAGGTCGCCACCGTTCTCGCCGTGGTAGCGCGAGGCCTGCATGTAGTCGAACTGCGCGTCCTGGCCGCGCGCGCCCAGCTCCAATGCCAGCTGGCCGGCGAACGGCAGCGCGCCGTTCATGATCGAGATGAACACCGGCACTTCGCCCTTGTAGTCACGCGCGATGGCGTCGGCGATGCCGGCGATGGCGGTGTCGATGGTGGGACGGTCGACCAGCAGGTCGGCCTGGGCCACGGCTTGTTCAAGAGTGAGTTTGGACATCAGGCGGTTCTTCCAAGGTTTTCAAACAGATGATTACGAGTATCGGCGTGGCGGGCATCGGCCAGCAGGCCGCCCCAGCCCATCGCCCCGCGGCCGATCAGGCTCAACAGGGCGGCGGTATTCAAGCTGCGGCCGGCTACGGCCTGCAGTGATTCTTCGACCAGTTCCGGGTGGCAGACCAGCACCACGTCGCAGCCGGCATCCAGGTGTGCATCGACGCGGGCCTTGACCCCACCGGCGGCGAACGAGGCCGCCATGCCGATGTCGTCGGAGAACACCACGCCGCGGAAGCCCATCTGCTCGCGCAGGATCTGGTTGATCCAGCGCGACGAGTAGCCTGCCGGTTCCGGCGCCACCTGCGGGTAGATGACGTGCGCCATCATTACCGCGTCAGCGCCAGCGGCGATGCCGGCCCGGAACGGTATCAGGTCATGCGCTTCAATTTCAGCCAGGGGCCGCGGGTCCACCGCGGTGTCCACATGCGTATCCTCGCGGACCGTGCCATGGCCGGGGAAATGCTTCAGCGTGGCAGCCATCCCGACCGAGTGCATGCCGCGCACATAGGCAGCGGTCAAGGCGGCGACGACCTGCGGGTCTTCGCCAAAGGCACGGTTGCCAATGGCCAGGTTGCCATGGCCCACATCCACCACCGGCGCGAAGCTCAGGTCCAGGCCGCTGGCACGGATTTCACTGGCCATCAGCCAAGCGTGCTGCTCGGCCAGCGCCAGGGCGCCGTCCGGGTCGCTCGCATACAGCTCACCGAAGCCTTGCAGCGGCGGCAGATCGGCATAGCCCTCGCGGAAGCGCTGCACGCGCCCGCCTTCCTGGTCGACAGTGATCAGCAGAGGGCGCGTGGTGGCAGCACGGATAGCCGTGGTCAGTTCGACCACCTGCGCACGCGAGGCGAAGTTGCGCTTGAACAGCACCACCCCGGCCACGGCGTCGTGCTGCAGCCAGTCACGCTCCTGGGCAGTCAGTTCGGTGCCGGCAACGCCGATCAAAAGCATGCAAGGACTCCAATCCACCGCAGACCGCGGCGTAGCGGAATATTGTCGCAGATGGCGCCCGCCGCGTCAGAGCCTGCGTTCAGACGCTGCAACCGTCCGGGCCGCAGGCCTGTTCATCCTGGCTGGCAGGGCCTGACGGCGCTTGTTCTGCGGCAATCTTCCGCAGCACGTCGGCGAATACCTCTGGCGGCTGCCCGCCCTGCACTGCGTACTGGCCATTGATGACGAAGGTCGGCACCGACTGGATGCCCAGCGCCTGCGCCTGGCCGATGCCGGCCTGCACCTGCGCCAGACCTTCGTCCGAAGCCAGCATCGCCTGCACCCGCTCGGCCGGGATCTCGCCCGCCGCGGCGGCAGCAATCAACACCTGCGGATCAGCCAGATTGTGGCCTTCGGCGAAATGCGCCCGGAACAGTGCCTCACCAACCTGCTCCTGTACCCCGTACTGGCCAGCCAACCACATCAGGCGGTGCGCCAGCAGTGTGCTGACCTTGACCTGACCCTTGCTGAAATCCATCGGCAGGCCTTCAGCCTGGGCCGCGCCCTGGGTCTGGGCCAGCATCTGTTTGGTACGCTCGGCGCCACCGAACTTGGCCGCGTAGGCGTCCAGCAACGGCACCGGCGTGGTGTCCGCATTCGGATCAAGCAGGAACGGATGCCAGCGCACCTCGATCTCGGGCGCGTTGGCGCCCAGCAGTTCCAGACCGCGCTGGAAGCGATGCTTGCCGATCCAGCACCAAGGGCAGACCACGTCAGACCAGATATCGATGCGCATGAGGGTTCCTGATATCGCGAATGTAGTGCCGAGCCATGCTCGGCAGCAGCTTCACAAGCAAACCCAGTAGTGCCGAGCCATGCTCGGCAGCAGCTTCACAAGCAAACCCAGTAGTGC
>NZ_JBRREH010000040.1:0-41169 GCF_056760175.1 Stenotrophomonas sp. STEN021
GTTAGGGCGCGGTTGCTGCATTGCGCCCAAGCATGTACTTGATGGCATGTGCTTGGCTACCAAGTATGAGAACTACTGGTGCAAAGCAAGTTAGCGTGGATTGCCAGAAGTAGCCATCTTTGTGATCGAGGGCAGCCCAGAGAAGGGAAATGACAGCGGAACCGATAAGGGTTGGGAGTGTGTACGCGCGCATAGCTACAGACCGCGAACGAAACACGAGCCAGATGATGGACACGATGCTTACGAGCCAAGCGATTGGGAAAATGATTTCGACACCCATGATCTGCGCCCTAACTCTTAGTAGACCGCCTAAAAGCGGTGTAAAACCGAGTATGCCCAATTCATTGCCACTTTTGAACCGAAAAATCCCATAAGGAAACAACGGTTTACACGATTCTCCAGTCCACGCCGTCATCGCAAACTCCAAGCTTACTGCCGCTCGGAAGCCGTGATATGGAATACACCCCTGTCTCAGCGGGCGTAAAAGCCGCTAACCCGCCGCGATTGCTGGATCAGGTCCGTCAGCAAATTCGGGTTCGGCATTACAGCTTGCGCACCGAGCAGGCTTACGTTGGCTGGATACGACGCTTCATTCTTACCAACGGCAAACGCCATCCACAGGAGCTTGGTGCTGCTGAAGTGGGGGACTTCCTTACCCGCCTCGCGGTCGTGAAAAACGTGTCGGCTTCTACGCAGAATCAGGCGTTGTCGGCGTTGCTGTTTCTTTATCGCGTGGTACTGGACATGGAACTGCCGCGCCTGGATCAGGTGGTGCGTGCCAAGCGGCCGCGTCGTCTTCCGGTGGTTCTGTCACAGGAGGAGGTTGCGCGACTGCTGCAAGCCATTCCTGAGGGTCAGACGGCAATGATGGCTCAACTGCTGTACGGCACCGGCATGCGCTTGATGGAGTGTGTTCGGCTTCGTATCAAGGACGTGGATTTCGGGCGCAACGAAATTTGCGTGCGCAGCGGCAAAGGCAACAAGGACAGGCGTGTTCCTCTGCCGGTTTCGCTTTGCGAGCGATTGCTGCGGCAACGCGAGCGAGCGCTGCTGATGCATCGCACGGATCTTGACGAAGGAAAGGGGCGGGTACAGCTGCCCTATGCGTTGGCACGCAAGTATCCGAATGCAAACGCAGAGCCGGGTTGGCAGTACCTGTTTCCATCTGCGCGGCTGTCTACCGATCCGCGAACCAGGGCAGTAGGACGGCATCATGTCAGTGAAGAGCCGTTGCAGCATGCGGTGAAATCGGCAAGGGCCCTTGCAGGCATCGCAAAGCCCGTAACCTGCCACTCGCTGCGGCACTCCTTTGCGACGCACCTGTTGGAAGCCGGTCACGACATCCGCACTGTGCAGGAGCTGCTGGGGCACAAGGATGTCGCTACCACCCAGATATACACGCACGTATTGGGGCGGGGGGCGGGCGGTCTACTCAGCCCCTTGGACCGCCTACCGGGAGTGCGGCCACTCCCGGTGTGATGGCAGCAATCAACCGTCCAGCAGTGCTTTGTTGCGTACCGCACCCTTGTCGGCACTGGTAGCGAGCAGGGCATAGGCCTTCAATGCTGTGGTGACCTTGCGCGGGCGCACTTCGACTGGCTTCCAGCCTTTGCCATCCTGTTCGCTGCGGCGACGTGCGAGCTCTGCATCGTCCACCAGCAGGTTGATGCCGCGCTGCGGGATGTCGATCAGGATGCGGTCGCCATCGCGGACCAGGCCGATGGTGCCGCCTGCGGCGGCTTCCGGCGAACAATGGCCGATGCTCAGGCCGGAGGTGCCTCCGGAGAAGCGACCGTCGGTGAGCAGGGCGCAGGCTTTGCCCATGCCCTTGGATTTCAGGTAGCTGGTTGGGTACAGCATCTCCTGCATGCCCGGGCCGCCCTTGGGGCCTTCGTAGCGGATCACCACCACGTCGCCGGCCTGCACTTCGTTGCCGAGAATCCCCTTCACCGCGGCGTCCTGGCTTTCATAGACGCGGGCATTGCCTTCGAATACGTGGATGGATTCGTCCACACCCGCGGTCTTCACCACGCAGCCATCGGCAGCGAGGTTGCCGTACAGCACGGCCAGGCCGCCTTCGCTGGAGAATGCATGGGCAACGTCGCGGATGCAGCCCTCGGCACGGTCCACATCCAGCGACGGCCAACGCGTGGACTGGCTGAAAGCCACCTGCGTCGGAATACCTGCCGGGCCAGCCTTGTAGAACTGATGCACGGCTTGGTCCTGGGTCTGGGTGACGTCCCATTGCGCGATGGCATCGCCCAAGCTGCGACTGTGCACGGTGGAGGCATCGGTATGCAGCAGGCCGCCGCGTGCCAACTCGCCGAGGATGGCCATGATACCGCCAGCGCGGTGCACGTCTTCGATGTGGTACTTCTGCGTGTTTGGTGCCACCTTGCACAGCTGCGGCACGCGCCGTGACAAGCGGTCGATATCGCGCTGATCGAAGGCCACTTCGGCCTCCTGTGCGGCGGCCAGCAGATGCAGGATGGTGTTGGTGGAACCGCCCATGGCGATATCCAGCGTCATCGCATTCTCGAAGGCTTCGAAGGTGGCGATGCCGCGCGGCAATACATTGGCTTCCTCGCCGCCGTACCAGCGATGGCAGAGCTCGACGATCAGCCGGCCGGCACGCTTGAACAGCGCCTCGCGATCACTGTGCGTAGCCACGAGGGTGCCGTTGCCCGGCAGCGACAGGCCCAGTGCTTCGGTCAGGCAGTTCATCGAATTGGCGGTGAACATGCCCGAGCAGGAACCGCAGGTGGGGCAGGCGCTGCGTTCTATTGCGGCCACCTGCTCATCGCTGACTTTGTCATCGCCGGCGGCAACCATCGCATCGATCAGATCGAGCTTGTGGTCGGCCAGCTTGGTCTTGCCAGCTTCCATCGGGCCGCCGGAAACGAATACCGCGGGGATGTTCAGGCGCAGTGCGGCCATCAACATGCCCGGGGTGATCTTGTCGCAGTTGGAGATGCACACCAACGCATCGGCGCAGTGGGCATTGGCCATGTATTCGACCGAGTCGGCGATGATCTCGCGGCTGGGTAGTGAATACAGCATGCCGTCATGGCCCATCGCGATGCCGTCATCCACGGCGATGGTGTTGAATTCCTTGGCCACGCCACCGGCTGCTTCGATCTCGCGCGCGACGAGCTGGCCAAGGTCCCTCAGGTGCACATGGCCTGGTACGAACTGGGTGAAAGAGTTGACCACCGCGACGATGGGTTTGTGGAAATCACCATCGGTCATGCCGGTGGCACGCCACAGGGCGCGGGCGCCGGCCATGTTGCGGCCAGCGGTGGAGGTTTTAGAGCGGTATTCGGGCATGGCAGGCGAGCAGGGCGGACGTGCAGAAGTGCAGTGCGATTGATTCTGCATGAAGTTCCCGGTTGCAGCTGCAACCATTGGTTTGCGGTGGTTTGAGGGTGGAATGGGGCGGTTGGTAGGGGGCTTGAATGCTGCCGGGTAGGGCAAGTGGCAGAGCCAAAGCCAGAACCAGAACCAAAGGCAGGCAAAGCCAAAGCGGAAGCGGAAGCCAAAAGCACCCCTCCCCAACCCTCCCCTGCGCTGCGCGCAAGGGAGGGGGCTGTTTATTGCGCTCGTTCAGGCCGCGAGCGAGCTGCCTTTACCCCCTCCCTTGCGCGCAGCGCAGGGGAGGGTTGGGGAGGGGTGCTTTGGGCTTTGCTCTTCCAACGCACCGCCAGTGCCGATGTGCCGAATAACGAAGCAATCCAAAAATGCCCAAACCCCTGCCGCTCCAAGCCTTCCCGAGCATCAGCTGAAAACCGATTCAGTTTCGGGAGTTTTCCGGTTTCCGCCTTGCAGCCTTCATCGGGCATTATTGGGGATCAAATTGACGGGGAACCGACCATGAAGCGATCCAAGGCCACTGCACTGGTGCTGATGAGCGCCGTGCCGCTGCTGCTGACCGCCTGCCAGAAGGAAGAAACGGTGCAGGTGCAGGAAGGGCTGTACACCTCGGTGGAGGCTTGCAGCGAGGCCACCGGCAATCCGTCCAGCTGCCGCGAGGCCTTCGCCGCCGCGCAGAAGCAGTCGGCCGATGCCGCGCCCAAGTACGCCAGCAAGGAAGAGTGTGCCAAGGAATACCCGGCCGAGCAGTGCGTGCAGCAGCAGACCAGCGCAGGCACATCGTTCATCGGCCCGATGATGATGGGCTTCTTCATGTCGCAGATGCTCAACGGCAGCCGTGGCGCCGTGGCCGCGCCGCCGGCATCGCAACCTGCGTTCAAGGACAACGCCAATGGTTGGGCCAAGCCGGCCGCACCGGGCGGCACCGGCGGTTTGAACACCGGTAGCGGCATTGGTGCAGGCAAGGCTGGCCTGGCGCCGGTCAACGCCACCCCGAACCGCGCGGTAACCGCCAGCCGTGGTGGTTTTGGTGCGCGTAGCGGCGGCCGCAGCAGCGTCGGCGGTTGATGCAGTGAAACGCGTTGCAATTGCCGAGCGCGGCAACTGGAAGGCCCGTGCCGCGGAAGCAGGCTTCCGCTTCCACACCATCGACGGCGCGCCGTACTGGGATGAAAGCGCGTACTACGCTTTCACCCTGCGCCAGATCGAAAACGACATCGAAGATCCCAGCGCCGAGCTGCATGCGATGGCGATGGATCTGGTTGGCGAGGTTGTTGGCAGCGACGCGCTGATGGCGCAGCTGGCCATTCCCGAAGCGTTCCGTGACTGGATCGCCGAGAGCTGGCGCCGGCGTGATCCGCATTTGTATGGCCGTCTGGATTTTGCCTACGACGGAAACGGTCCAGCCAAGCTGTACGAACTGAACTACGACACGCCGACATCGCTGTACGAAGCATCGTTCTTCCAATGGCAGTGGCTGGAAGACCAGCGCAATCGTGGCGCATTGCCGCAACAGGCTGATCAGTTCAACTCCATCCATGAGACCTTGGTCGAGCGCTTCGCTGAGTTGACCTCGAGGCTGCCACCGCCGCTGTATTTCAGCGCAGTGGGGGAGTCCGAAGAGGACCAGGGCACGGTCGCCTATCTGCGCGATTGCGCGGCACAGGCCGGGCTGCATGCAGCGGCGATTACCATCGAAGATATCGGTTTGTCCGAGGACGGCCGCTTCACCGATCTTGATGATGTGGTGATCGGCAGCCTGTTCAAGCTGTATCCGCTGGAAGACTTGATGCGCGAGGAATTCGGCGCGGCCTTGCCGCGTTCGGGCGTGCAGTTGCTGGAGCCGGCGTGGAAAGCGGTGCTGAGCAACAAGGGCATCCTGCCGTTGTTGTGGGATCGCCATCGTGGCCATCCGAATCTGCTGGAGTCCTATTTCGACGATGGCAGTGCCTTGCCGGCCGGTTGGGTGCGCAAGCCATTGCATTCGCGCGAAGGCGCCAATGTGGCGATGCACATGAGCGACGGTAGCTGGCAGGAGAGCGAAGGGCCGTACAACGGGCCGAGCATTCGCCAGGCGTTCCACGCCTTGCCGGTGTTTGATGGCAACTACCCATTGGTGGGGAGCTGGGTGGTGGGTGACCGCGCCTGTGGTGTTGGCATTCGCGAAGACAATAGCCGCATCACCCGCGACAGCGCCCGTTTCCTGCCGCACGCCATCATTGATGATGCGCCGCAGGGCACAACGCGGATCTATCTGTAGGAGCGGCGTACGCCGCGAAGCAGGCGATGCTGGAAATGCCTTATAGAGCCGAGCCATGTTCGGCTGGGGCGTTACCGGTGACGCTTATGCCGAGCATGGCTCGGCTCTACAGGTGGGCATTGCTGGTGAAGCTTCTGCCGAGCATGCCTCGGCACTACAGGTGAGCATTGCTGGTGAAGCCTCTGCCGAGCATGGCTCGGCACTACAGGTGGACATTGCTGGTGAAGCTTCTACCGAGCATGGTTCGGCAATACAGGTGGGCATTGCTGGTGAAGCTTCTGCCGAGCATGGCTCGGCACTACGGGTTTGCGGCGGTGATGCGCCTTACAGCAGACCGTCGCGCTTTACTGCCAGATAGCGTTCTACCAATGCCGCCGGCAACTCTTCCGCGGTGACGTCCAACACCATCACCCGATGGCTACGCAGCGCTTCGTGCGCATCACTGCGTTGCTGCAGGTAGGCGGCAATGGCACCGGCCTGTATCGCATCTGGAACGGTTTCCACTTCGCGTGCCAGTGCCTGATCCAGTTCGCGTTCGCGCAGGCTGGCTACACAAACGAGGTGCCGCTTCTGCAGCAGGCGCACGGCGGCCAACAGGTCTTCGATATCTTCATCGCGCACGTTGGTAACCAGCATCACCAGGCTGCGCCGCGATTGCCGCAGCGACAATTCGGTCGCCGCCGCGAGATAGTCGGTGGCTACCGGCTTGGGCTGCAGGTCGTAGCTTGCGCGCAGCAGGCTGTCGATTGCGCCCATGCCGCGCTTGGGTGCTACCCAGCGGCTGTCACCGCCGCTGGCGAACAGGCCAACGCCGTCGCCTTGACGCAGCGCCAGATATGACACCACCAGCGAGGCATTGAGCACGTGGTCGAAATGCGACAGGCCACCTTCGTCGGCCATCATTCGGCGGCCGGTGTCGATCATCATCACCAATTGCTGGTTCTTTTCGTCCTGGTATTCGCGCGATATCAGCTTGCGCGCGCGCGAGGTGGCCTTCCAGTCGATCTGGCGCAGGCTGTCGCCGATGCGGTATTCGCGCATCTGATGGAAATCTGTGCCTTCGCCGCGGCGCCGCTTCAGGTGTGCACCTACCAGTCGTGACGCCATCTCCGCGCTGAGCAGGGCGAAGCGGGTGAGTGGTGCGAAGTTGGGGTAGACGCGCACGGTTTGCGCTGTACCGACGGTACGCTGCTGCCGCCACAGGCGCAGCGGTGAATGCAGGCGCAGGTGCACGCCATCAAACACGAAGGTGCCGCGATTGGCAGGGGTGAAGCGGTAGCTGAAGCGCGTTTCGCTGGCCTTGCCCAGTTTCAACCGACGCGGCAGGCCGTTGCTGTTCCAGCCATCGGGCAGCAGGTCGAATACGTCGACGCGTTGCTTGCCGTAGGAATCCAGCTGCAGCCAGGTTTCGCGCTCAACGCCCAGGGCGAGGGAGTCGGGCAATTCGCGCCGCACCTGCGGGCTGGGCTTGCGCCATAGCAACGCGAGGTCGATCAGAGCAAGCAGGGCAATTGCCGCAGCGCTGATGGTCCATGCCTGCATGGGCAGGTAGTGCAGGGCCACTGGCAGGCCAAGCAGGCTCCACAGCATCAGCAAGGTGATCAATAGGGGGGCGGGTCTCACTGCGTGGCCCTGGTTGTCTGGTGTGTTGATGCTGAAGAAGAAAGAGCTGCGGCAAGTGCGAAAGCACCCCTCCCCAACCCTCCCCTCCGCGCTGCGCGCGCAAGGGAGGGCGCAGGAGCCAGAGCCCCCCTCTCCAGCTCTCCCCTTCGTACTGCGCGCGCAAGGGAGGGAGCTGAGGCAAGGGCTTCGTTTGGCATGCTGGCGCTTCTTGCCGCGTTGCTCACTTGCGCGGCGCCTCCACCTTGGCGAGCAGGGCGGTCAAGGCGTCGTCGGCGGATTGGCCTTCGATCTGCAGTTCCGGGGCCAGCGCGATGCGGTGGCGCAGTGCCGGTTTGGCGATCTCGCGTACGTCGTCCGGGGTGACGAAATCGCGGCCGGACAGGACCGCCTGTGCGCGGGCGGCGCGCACCAGCGCGATGCTGCCGCGCGGACCTGCGCCCAGGGCGATACCCGGCCACTTGCGGGTAGCCGCGACAATGCGCACGGCGTAATCAATCACCTGCGGGTCAACCGTGATCGCGGCCACTGCTTTCTGCAGCTCCACCACATCGGCGCCGCTGAGTACGCGCGGCACCTGGGTGAGGTTGAAGTCGCTGGCGGTGCGGCCAGTGGTGATGGCCTGCACCATCTGTTTCTCGTCTTCCAGCTGCGGGTAGTCGATCAATACCTTCAACAGGAAGCGGTCGAGCTGCGCTTCCGGCAGCGGATAGGTGCCTTCCTGCTCGACCGGGTTCTGCGTGGCCATGGTCAGGAAGGGCGGAGTCAGGGCGAAGGCCTTGCCCTCAATGGTGACCTGGCCTTCCTGCATCACTTCCAGCAATGCGGACTGGGTCTTGGCCGGGGCGCGGTTGATTTCGTCGGCCAGCAACAGATTGGTGAAAACCGGGCCACGACGGATCTTGAAGCTCTCGGTCTTGGGGTCGTAGACGGCGTGGCCGCTGACGTCACTGGGCATCAGGTCCGGGGTGAACTGCACGCGTGCGTAGTCCAACTCCAGTGCCTGTGCCAGGGCGCGGACCAACAGCGTCTTGCCCAGCCCAGGCACGCCTTCTATCAGTACGTGGCCGCCGGCCAGCAGGGCGATCAGGATCTGGTCGAGCACATCGCCCTGGCCAATGAAGGCATGGCCTACCGCTTCGCGAATGCGCTCGACGCGTTCAATCAGATCCGTGTTGACGGGCGCGGGAGCAGGTGCCGGCGCGGGTGCATCGCCGGGGAGGGCAGGCGGAGTGAACTCGTCGGTCATAGCTGGTTTCTCATCTGGATGAGCAAGCGGATACGGTCACGCAGGGCGATGTCGTCCTGCGAGGGGGGAGTCTGCAACGCGGTCTGCACGCGGCTGATCGGCCACTGCAGATGATCGGCAATGGCTTGCGCCTGTGCGTCGCCGCTCAGCGCGGCAGCCACCGGGGCGCGACGGCGCAGGCGGGCAAGGAATGCCTGGCGAACGGCGTCATGCAACAACGGAGATTTCCGGTAGAGGTGCATGTGCTCGCCGCTGGCGCGCACATGCTCCAGCAGCGAGCGACGGTCCTCGCGCGGTGAGGGCAGCAGCGCGCCGAACCGCTGGCAGCGCATCCACAGCCACGCCAGCAGTGCGAGCAGCAGCGGTACCCACACCGGCCAGCCGCGCTGGAACAGCGTCTTCCACAGCGATGGCAGTTCCATCGCGTAGATCAGGTAGGTGGTGCCCTTGCCGTAGTTGGGTGCCAGCACCAGCCGGGCCAGATCGCGGTGCGGGATGTCGCGCAGGCCGGTGTCACTGTTGTTGCCACCATTGAGCAGGAAATCCATGTCGCCCAGCACATCGACCCGGCCAAGGCCGTAACGCAGGCGGACATATGCCAAGGTGCCGTCGTCACCAGCGTCGGTCCAGCGGCGCTCGGCGCGGGCTTTCTCGGCGAGGGTGAAGCGGTTGCCGCTGCAGAACTCGTTGTGCGATTCCTGGCCTGGCACCTGCCAGATCTGGCAACGCGCCGGGACCTCACTGGGGACCACGCCAAGACGTTCCAGCAGGCCTTGTTCGTCACCATCCAGGTCTTCGTCGGCGTCGGGCGCCTGCAACAACAGGTGGCCACCGAACTGCACCCAGTCCAGCAGGCTCTCAACCTGTGTCGGGGTGAGCAGGCGTGGGTCGTCGAGCATCAGCACGGTATCGACAGGCTGCAGTTGCATGGCGGGCAGGTCGAGCTTGCGCCGGGTTTCGGCCTTGCTGCCGTCGCGGATCAGGGTTTCGCGCAGTGCATACAGCGCGTTGTAGGTGGGCTCGCCATAAGCGGGCAGGGTGATCTCTTCGCTGGTTCTCTCGAAGTTGCGCAGGAACCAGAACGCGATCAGGCCGGTGAGCAATAGCAGCACGATGATCAACGTATTGCGCAGCACAGCGTTCATGCTGGCCACCCATACTGCTGGTGCAGCTCCTTGATCAACGTGTCGAACTCGTTGTCGCTGGGCAGGCGGCCGGCATAGGCGGCGTACTGCCAGGTGCGCACCATGCGTGCGAACAGGCTGCGGTCAGCTTCCTGCGGCATCTTGCGTGATGCGCGCAGGCATTGTGCTTCGGTGGCACCCGGCGGCAGCACGACATTGCCGCGTTCGGCCAGCACTTCCACCGAAGCACGGTATAGCAACGCCAGTGCGTGCCGTGGCTTGCCCTCGCGCCACAGCCGGCGTGCGCTGCCGAGGATATCCGGCGGCAATACTTCTGGTAGCTGCAGGGCTTCCTGCAGTGCCGGTGCCTGCACCTCGCGGCTGCGACGGCCATCGGCACGGAACCACGGCAGCCACCAACGAGCGGTCAGGGCGAGTATCACCAGCAACACGCCGAGCAGTATCCACAGGATGCTTTCGGCGATCAGGGCGGCGAACTTGGCAATGGCGGCGAAGATTGGGCCGACATCGGGATTGTTGCTGTCATCGGTATCTGGCTTCTTGTCCGATGCCTTCCTCACCCAGCGGGTGACGCTGCGCTTGGCACCGAGTTGCGGGTCTTCATACGCGCGTGCCGCAGCCTGACGGAAGCCGGCGGTGTCGGCTGGCGCGGCACCGAACAGCTGTTGCGGCGTGGTTGCAGTAGCGGCAGCCGGTTCGGTTCCTGCCTCTGCAACGTCTTTGTGATTGCCGTGATTGCTGGTGTTGTGGGTATCGCTGCTGTCCTGCGCCCGGGCCTGTAGCGATGGCAACGCGAACACCGCCAGCAGCAGTACCAGCATCGGCGCCAGCCCAGCCAGCCGCTCACGCAGGCGACGGAAGGCGATTTCCACATCCCAGGCTTCCAGCTGGGTGCGGCGGTTGAGGTAGAGGCCGAAGCCGGCACCGCTGTAGAACGGGCCGATCAAGGTCATCGCCAACCATGCCAACAGGTTGAAGCCTATCCACGCCCAGGCCGGGGTGTCCTGACCAATCAGTTCCCAGGTGGCGCGCAGCGATTCGGACAGCAGCTCCACCGGCACGAACATGAAGACCAGAGCGACGCCGGCAAGCTGCAGCATGGCCTCGAAATGCCAGCACACCCAGGTGAGCAGCGATGCATGGCCATAGGCGGCACCGCCAAGTGCATGCCGGCGCCCGCGCCGCTGGCTGGCGTCGCCACCTTCCAGCAGATCGACCGGCATCAGCAGCGAACGGGCAGGGCTGAGTCGGCGCCAGCCGAGGTAGGCGCCGAGACCGCGCCAGCCCCAGTTCCATTGCGCACGCAGGGTCTGGCCGGTAGTGGGCTCGGCACCGAACGCGCCGCGCGAGATCACATACAGCGGAATGCGTTCGAACGCGGGCTTGAGCCACCACAGGATCAGGCTCGACAGCCAGAAATTGTCCAGCCACCAGCCCACAAGATTGAGCAGCGCAAACACCGGCAGCGTCAGCAATAGCCAAGGTTTCCAGATTGCAGCGGCATGCCGGCGGACCAGGGCGGTACCCAGCTCCATCGCCTCCCATTGCGAACGCGCACGCAGCACGACATCGAGCTGATCAATCCGCATGACCACCTCCACGCCCGCCACGCCACAGCCACAGCAGCACCAGCGTCCACAGCACGGCAGACACACTGAGCTTGCCCCACATCGGCACCCAGGCAATCGATGACCAGAATGCCTCGATGAAGGCTGCCACCAGCAACATGAAGGCCACGCCCAGACATAGCCGCGCGCCAATCACGCCGCCTTCGATCAGTGCATCGATGCGACGCTTGCGGCCTGGTGCCAACAGGCGCAAGCCCAGCTGCAGGCCCGCACCGCCGGCAATCACAATAGCGGTCAGCTCGAAGGGCGCGTGGCCGACCACAAAGCGCCAGAACGGATCACCTGAACCTATCTGCTGCAGGTGCCCGGCCACCGCGCCAATGGTGATGCCGTTGAACAGCAACACCAGGATGGTGCCGATGCCGGCCAGCAAGCCGCTGGCAAAGGTGCGCAGGCCGATGCTGATGTTGTTCATGATGTAGTGGCCGAACATCGCCCAGTCGGTGCCGCTGTCGCGGCCCAGATTGTCGGCTGCCGGGTCGTACATCTTTTCCATCTGCGCGAGCTGATGTGGATCCATCAGCATGTGGATCAGCTCAGGCTTGTACTGCAGCAGCACGAAGATGCCGACCAGCGGAATCACGAACAAGGCGCAGGCCACCCACATCGCACCGGCCTGGCTGCGTACGGCGCTTGGGAAATCGGCGAACAGGAATTCAAGCGCACGCTGCCAGCGCGGTGCCGGGGTGCGGTACAGCAGGTTATGGCCGCGCTGCATGAGCTGCTGCAGTTGTTCCACCAGTTGCGGGCTGTAGCCACGGCGCCGCGCCAAGGCCAGTTGCTGGCAGAGGCGGCGGTAGCGCTGCGGTATGGTTTCATCGCCGGGCAAATCGGGACCGGTGCTGCGCCGCTCCTTTCGCGAGCGCTCGCCACGGCGCTGCAACCAGTCCTCGAACTGCTGCCATTCGTGCTGGTAGCGGTTGACGAATTGTTCCTGCCTCATCGCCGCCCCAGCAACCAGTTGGCCATTGCATACAAACGCACCACGCCGGCCTGGCCGCGCTCCTGGCTCAGCCCGCTGACGATGTCAGCCAGCTCACGCTGGCGTCCGGGCGACAGTGCCGGTGCGCGGTCGGCATAGGCGATCAGCGCGGCCTGCTCGCCCGGCTGCAAGGGCAGGGATGGCGCCAGCACGGTATCGATACGGGCCGGTGGCGTAGCCGGGCGTGGAGGTGTGTGGACCACCAGCGAACCGGCGACCAGGTCGCCGAGCCGACGGCCGTGTGCATCGAACAGGCAGGTAACCAGGCCCAGCGCATAACCGAACGGCAGGGCGTCGACAGTGCGCAGCAGGTTGCGCACGATCGCCGGCATCCAGCCCAGTGGTGCGCCGTCGCGGGCGACCACGCGCAGGCCCAGCACCTTCTTGCCCAAGGTGCGGCCGAACCACACCTCCAGCACGATCGGGTAGGCCCAGAACATCAGGAACATCAGCCCCAGGTAGATGCCCTGGCCCAGTTCGCCCAGTGCGACCAGCACGGGGCTCATTACCGCCAGCACGCCAAAACGCACGCACAGGTCGATCAGCCAGGCCAAGGCGCGCGGCACTGGCCCGGCGGCGGGCAACTGCAGGGGCACGCCTTCAGGCGTGATGACTTCGCGATAGGTGTCCAGCATCGGCCGCGCTGTGCTCATTGCAGCGGCTCCAGCAGCGAATGCTGGTACTGCGTGCGGCGGATGGATGCCCGGAGTCCGGCCCGGACGGATGCCTGTGGCATTCGTGTCTCTGCTACGTCCTTATCAGAGTGCTGACTTTAGCTGGCGGCAGCTTGAAAACCCAGCCCAACGCAGGCAGCGGTGGGCCAGGCAAGGTGGGTTTCAGCGCACGGTGCGGTTGTCCTCGCCGCGTACGAACAGCTTCCTGATCGCACCGCCGAGGAACAGCACGCCGATCAACAGCAGCTTCCAGAACTTGGCCAGCAGCAGGCCGAGCTTGGCAAAAAGGCCGGCTTTGGCCGCCAGCCCACCGCCAATCAAGGTCGCCACGCCATACGCGGCGACCTTGTCTGTGCTGGGGTTGTGGTCGGCATAACGCGCGCCCTGGTCGAACTCGGCCATTGGCAGCAGCTTGTCCATGCCCTCGCGGACGAGTGCAAGCTCAGACATCCCTGAAACTGCATTCAAGCTCAGGTAGCCGTGGCGGCCGAGCACACGGATGTCGTAATTGAGGGTGTGATCGGGCTGGTCGTTGAAGGCCAGCTCGCGTGCCCAGTAGAGCTTCTTGCTACCTGCCTCATAGCGGGGCGGCACTGCCCAGCCCACCAGGTCGAGCGAGCCATAGCCTGCCTTCACTCGCTCCGGATTGCTGTCGCGGGTCTCGGCCTGCATGGTCTTGAGCAGGTCGGCGTAGTCGATCTTGCTGGCATCTTCGTCGGACACGTAGCCATCGTCGGACCAGGTCACCACCACTGCCCAGCTATCCGGTTCGGTCAGGCCCGGGCTGCGCGGCACGATCATGCCCAGCACGCTGTCGTCGGGCGGGTTGCCCCACATGTCCTCCAGCACGCGGCGTGCGTCGGCCTTGTCCAGATAGCGGAACTCACCATCCAGATTGAAGTGGGCCTTGGCTTCGGGTACCTCGATCTGCCCGCTGCGGAAATGCAGCGACTGCTCGAACTGCTCCGCGCTCATGCCCGATTCTTCCTGGGCGGAGGCGGCAAAGGAAACCGCACACAACAGCGCCACAGCAGCCAACAGGCGCTGCGCCACGATTTTCATCGACTTCATGTCAAACCCTCAAAGGCGTCCCCACGCCGGGCCGGCAGTGTGCACCCGCAAGGTGGTTGCCGACAATGCCTGCAGGCTCAGCCCTGCATGCCGCGGTACTGGTCCTTGACCCTGACGTAGTGGTCGGCCGAATAGCGCAGGCCTTCGATGTCCTTCTCGCTGAGCTGGCGCATCAGGCGTGCTGGATTGCCTGCCCACAATTCGCCGCTGCGCACCACCTTGCCCGGCCCAACCACCGCGCCGGCGGCGATGAAGGCATTGGCTTCGATCACCGCGCCATCGAGGATGCAGGCGCCCATGCCGATCAGGCAGTAATCGCCGATCGTGCAGGCGTGGATGATGCAGCCATGGCCGACGGTGACGCCTTCGCCGATCAACGTCGGGTAGCCACCCTTGTTGTAGGGGCTGTCGTGGCTGACATGGATGATGGTGCCGTCCTGCACATTGGTGCGTGCACCGATGCGCACGTAGTTCACATCACCACGGATCACCGTACCCGGCCACACCGATGCATCATCGTCAATCTGCACATCACCGATGATGGTGCAGGCCTCGTCGATATAGACGCGCTCGCCCACGGTGGGGGTTTTGTCGAGGAAGGGGCGGAGTGCGGGCATGCTGGAACTCGATGTCGGTGAGGCGTTGATGCGGATGATAGCGCGCGCCTTGTTTGCGGTTTTGCGCAGGGGCTTCAGGCGCTTTGGTTATTGTCTGGAAATCAGCTGCAGCGGAGATGCATTGATGTGAGCGATGTTACGCGGTCGCCGTTGGGATGCTCGCGAACGGCACCCCTCCCCAACCCGTCCGGCCCGAAGGCATAGCCTTCGGTCGTTCATCAGGCCGCGCGCCAGTGGCGCGCAAGCAGGCGCTCTTCACCCCCTGCGCTATGCGCAAGGGAGGGGGCTGTTTCGCGTGTTCTTTCAGCTGGCCGAGCGCCGCTTCTGCTCCCTCCCTTGCGCCGAAGGCGGAGGGGAGGGTTGGGGAGGGGTAGCTTTCAAGCTTCAGCAACCAAAAACCAAAGGCCAACCTAAAAACTCAAGCTACCTTGCCGCGTCGCGCCCGCTCCAGATGCACCAGCAGCAGCGAAATCGCCGCAGGTGTCATACCCGGAATGCGCTGCGCCTGACCGATGGTCTGTGGACGTACGCGCTCCAGTTTTTGCAGTGCCTCAGCCGACAATCCGCGTACCGAGCCAAAGTCGAAACCTTCGACAATCGCAGTGTTCTCATGCCGCTGCTGGCGTTCGATTTCTTCGCGCTGGCGGTCCAGATAACCGGCGTACTTGACGCTGATCTCCACCTGCTCGGCCACGCGTGCGTCTTCCACGCCGGGGCCCAGCGAGGGCACCTGCATCAACTTGGCGTAATCCAGTTCCGGGCGCTTGATCAGGTCCAGCACATTGGTTTCGCGGCTGACCGCCACGCCGGTGGTTTCGGCGACTTCGCGGCCCAGTGCATTGCCCGGCGTCGCCCAGATGCCACGCAGGCGCGCGCTTTCATTGGCGACGGCCGCCTGCTTGGTTTCGAACGCGGACCAGCGGCGGTCGTCGACCAGGCCCAGCTTGCGGCCGGTCGGGGTCAGGCGGGTGTCGGCATTGTCTTCGCGCAACTGCAGCCGGTATTCGGCGCGGCTGGTGAACATGCGGTAGGGCTCGCTGGTGCCGTGGGTGATCAGGTCGTCGACCAGCACGCCGATGTAGGCTTCATCGCGACGCGGGCACCAACCGTCCTTGCCTTGCACGAACAAGGCGGCGTTGATGCCGGCCAGTAGGCCCTGCGCGCCGGCTTCTTCATAGCCGGTGGTGCCGTTGATCTGGCCGGCGAAGAACAGGCCGTTGACCTGGCGGGTTTCCAGCGTGTTCTTCAAGCCGCGCGGATCGAAGAAGTCGTATTCGATGGCATAGCCGGGGCGGGTGATGTGCGCCTGCTCGAAGCCACGGATGCTGCGTACCAGTTCCAGCTGCACGTCGAACGGCAGCGAGGTGGAAATGCCGTTGGGATAGATCTCCACCACGTCCAGGCCTTCCGGCTCGACGAAGATCTGGTGGCTGTCCTTCTCGGCGAAACGCACCACCTTGTCTTCGATCGACGGGCAGTAACGCGGGCCGATGCCTTCGATCTGGCCGCTGTACAGCGGTGAGCGATGCAGGGCGCCACGGATGATGTCGTGGGTGCGCTCGCTGGTATGGGTGATCCAGCAGCTGACCTGCTGCGGATGCTCGCTGACGTTGCCCAGATAGGACATCACCGGCAACGGATCGTCGCCGGGCTGTTCATCCATCACGCTGTAATCCAGCGAACGGCCATCAATGCGCGGCGGCGTGCCGGTCTTCAGGCGATCGATGACGAACGGGCGCTCGCGCAGGCGTGCGGCCAGCGTGGTCGCCGGCGGGTCGCCCATGCGGCCAGCGGTGTATTGGGTTTCGCCGATGTGGATCTTGCCGGCCAGGAAGGTGCCGGCGGTCAGCACAACGGCGGCAGCGTGGAAGGTCAGGCCAGTCTGGGTGACGGCTCCACGCACGGCGTCGCCTTCGATCACCAGATCATCCACCGCCGCCTGGAATACGGTCAGGTTGGGCTGCGCCTCGACGATGCCACGGATCGCCATGCGGTACAGGTTGCGATCGGCCTGGCAGCGGGTCGCGCGCACGGCCGGGCCTTTGGAGGCATTGAGCGTGCGCCACTGGATGCCGGCGCGGTCGGCGGCATGCGCCATGGCCCCGCCCAGCGCATCGATCTCCTTGACCAGGTGGCCCTTGCCGATACCGCCGATGGCCGGGTTGCAGCTCATCGCGCCGACGGTTTCGACGTTGTGGGTCAGCAGCAGGGTGCGGGCACCGCCACGCGCTGCAGCCAGGGCCGCCTCGGTGCCGGCGTGGCCGCCGCCGATGACGATGACGTCGTAACGGTAAAAGGAGTCGCTCATGGGCGTGAGATCGGTAAGGAAGTGTGAAGTCCGTCAGACGGGGTAATCCCACCATGCGACGGCGTGTGTGGTGATTTTACTGCCAAGCGCAACCAGGTACGCGTCAACCCTAAAGTTGGCACGCAACCTGCAGCTAATACATTGCACCCAACGTGGCATGCGACATAGGCGCAACAAGGTCGGAATTGGAACAGGGGCCGACCGAAGCGTACGTTGGGGTAGCAGGGGGCCGGTAGTCGGGGGACTACCGGCCTTGCAATCCAGCAAGGCCCGCCTTGGCGGGAAAGCGTTAAAAGACAAAGCCCCGGCCTAGGCCGGGGCTTTGTCTTTGTAGGCGCCGATGCCCGACAGGGCCGGAACAGGGGGGATCCAGATTTCCTGACGGACATCGACATTGAACTGTCTGGGCGAGACCGGTTTAGGTCACTATGCGACGCAAGCGGTCACCCGTAGGACCAAGAATGCCTGCATTTGCGGCAATTGCAACCTTTTTATGGTTCCTGGGTTTGGGCTGCACGTGGCTGCCGGGTTTGTGACGGCTGTCGGGCCGGCATCGGTCGTGCCTGAATAGCCGGGCGCGCCGCCTGCGGCCGTTGCATCGCCTGTTGCATGGGCTGGGCCCGCTGCATCGGCTGGCTGTTGGCGCGCGGCTGCGGGCGGGTCAGGTTGTCCAGATCGCGCCATGGCGACTTGTTGCCGCCGCCATTGACTGGCGGTGGCGGCCGGGTCGGACGCCCATCGTTGCCACCATTGCCGTTGCCCGGCGGACGCGGACGGTTGTAGTTGGGCCGGTAGACCGGGTAACCATAGCTGCCATAGCCGTAATAGCCGCTGCCATAGCCATAGCCACCATAGCCATAACCACTGTCCGGATACCTGTAGGGATAGCTGTACTGCACCGAAGGAGAGCCGTGGTAATACCCGCCCGAACCGCCGCCTACGTAGTCATACGTGGCACAGCCAGACAGGCCCAGCAACAGGCCGGTGGAAACAATCAGGCGCTTGATCATAAAAAATCCCCCCCTCGTGGGTATGGCATCCAGCTTCGGGCCGCTGCGTTGAATCGGCCCTTAATTCGCGTCTACATGGCTGAACATACAACGTGTGCGCAGGTGAGATGGTCGTGGGACTGGAGGCTGGGCTAACCTTTCACCATGAATGAACTTCCCTTGCCCGGATTTTCCGAGGTTCTGGCCGCCGCCGCGCGGATTGCCGCCCATGCAACGGTTACTCCGGTGCTGCGGGCGCGCGCGCTGGATGCATTGGCCGGTGCCAGCCTGCACTTCAAGGCTGAACACCTGCAGCGCAGCGGCGCATTCAAGTTCCGCGGGGCCTGCAATGCGGTGTGGTCGCTGGATATGGAGCACGCCAGCCACGGTGTGGTGACGCATTCCTCGGGCAACCACGGTGCGGCGCTGGCCTTGGCGGCGCGCTCACGCGGCGTTCCCTGCCATGTGGTGGTGCCTGAGGGCGCGGTGGCGGCCAAGCTGGCCAATATCGAACGCAACCAGGCCACGCTGTGGCGGTGTGCACCGACCCAGGCCGCTCGTGAAGCCGAATGCCTGCGTGTACAGCGCGAAACCGGGGCGACGCTGGTTCATCCCTACACCGACCCGCGGGTAATCGCGGGACAGGGCACTGCTGCGCTGGAGTTGATCCGCCAGGTCGGGGCACCGTTGGATGTGCTTGTGGTGCCTGTTGGTGGCGGTGGTCTGGCCGCAGGCAGCCTGCTGGCGATGCAACAACTATTGCCGAACTGCGAACTGGTGTTGGCCGAGCCTGCCGGCGCTGCCGATACCGCGCGTTCGCTGGCGGCGGGTGAACACCTGATCGATTTCGTGCCGGATACGTTATGCGATGGCCTGCGCGGTGCGCTGGGCGCGCCCAACTTCGCGTTGCTGCAGGGTGCGGCACAGGTGATCAGCGTCGATGACGCCGACACCGTGGCCGCCATGCGGCTGATCTGGCAGGTAATGAAACAGACCGTGGAACCGTCCTCGGCGATCACCTTGGCAGCGGTGCTGGCCCAGCCGCAGCGCTTTGCCGGTCGCACCGTGGGGCTGGTGTTGTCTGGTGGCAATGTCGATCTGGATACCTTGCCCTGGATGCAGGCATGAAGTCAGCTGTTCGGCGCACCGGGTTGATGGGCTGGCTGTGGCGCTTGTGTGTGTTGCTGCTGTTGTGGCTGTTGGGTGTGGCGGCATGGATCATCTGGGTGGGCGACCGTGACCAGGCCGCGCCTGCCGACGCCATCATTGTGCTCGGCGCTGCGGCCTATGACGCCAAGCCTTCACCGGTGTTTGAAGAGCGCATCCGCCACGGCCTGGATCTGTACCGGCAGGGTTATGCACCGAAATTGATTTTCACCGGTGGCTTTGGTGGCACGGGCGCGCGTTTCTCCGAATCACAAGTGGCGCGGCGCTATGCGCTGAAGCAGAAGATTCCCGGCAACGATATCCTGATCGAGACCCGTTCGCGTACCACCCGGCAGAATCTGGTCGAAGCCAAGCAGGTGATGGCCAAGCACGACATGCACAAGGTGATCGTGGTCAGCGACCCGCTGCACATGGCGCGCGCGCTGCGCTTATCGAAGGAGCTGGGTATTGATGCACTGGCATCGTCCACGCCAAGCACGCGTTTTCGCAGCTTCCACACCAGCTGGCGTTTTCTGCTGCAGGAAGTGTATTTTTTCCATCGCGATCTGTTTGTAAGAGGGGCTTGAGCGGTTGGGCATCCGCTCCCCGTTCTTGTGGGAGCGGCGTAAGCCGCGAAGCTGACGCACCGTCCGATGGATTGTCTGCAAGGCCGCTGCCGAGCATGGCTCGGTACTACGGAGCGGCATTTGCACCGTAGGAGCGGCGTGCGCCGCGAAGCCAACGGCGCTTGGCGATCGATTGGCATGCAATCTGATGATCTACGAGCTTGGCGGCTGCGCCGCACCCTCTCCTGCCTTCGGCATCCTCTCCCACAAGGGGAGAGGAGAAGGTCAACTGCCAAAGCCAAAGCCAAAGCAGATTGCTTTGAGTTCCGAATCCCGAACCCTTACTCCGTCGTCTTGCGCCGAATAGGAATCGAAGACAGCGGCACGCTCGCCACATCCTGCCCTTGCTCGCGAATCGGCGCGCCCGGTGCCGGTGCCCAGGCATGCGCATACACCACTTCCCAGCTGCTCGGCAGCTTGCCGTCAGCGCGACGCATCGGCTCGTAAGCATCGCGTGCGGCAGCAAAACGGCTGCGCCCGGTCAGGGTGTGGCGACGGTTGTGCATGGCGTTGGTGGCGCCAATGGCCTTGAGCTCGCGCATCAGCGTCGGCAGGTCGTCATAGGTCAGGGTGAACATGTCGCGATCCAGTACCGGATCGCGGAAGCCAGCCATCATCAAGGCGTCGCCGAACTGGGCGATCTGCACGAAATGGCTGACATGCGAGGTGTCATCGGCCTGCGCAAAGGCCTGGCGCAGTTCCACCAACGTGTCATGCGCGAACGTCGAACAGACCAGCAGGCCATTGGGCTTGAGCACGCGGCGGAAGCCGGCGAATACCGCTGGTAGATCTTCCACCCACTGCAGGCACAGGTTGCTGTAGATCACGTCGACGCTGTTGTCGGCCAGCGGCAGGGCGCGGGCGTCGGCGCAGACGCGTGAGAAAGGGCGCCACCAGCCGGCCTGCTTCTTGGCTTCGGCCAGCATCGGCAGGGCCAGGTCCAGCGCGATCACCTGCGCCTTCGGCCAGCGCTTCTTCATGGCCGCGGTGGCATGGGCCGGGCCGCTGCCCACGTCCAACACCACCTGCGGTTGCCGGTCTTCCAGGTAGTCCAGCGATTCCAGCAGGCGCTTGGCCACTTCCTGCTGCAGCACGGCGGCCGCGTGGTAGCTGCTGGCGGCGCGCGAGAAGGCACGGCGGACGTGTTTGGGGTCGAACAGAGAAGACATGGCGGTGATTCGGTTTCGTAATTCAGGAGGGGAGGCGCTGCTGTGCTCAAGCGGCCAGGGACATCATCGGCCAGCCAGCGCGAATGGCCGCGTAACCGCTCACGCGCAGCCAGCAACAAACTGTTGCAGCAGTCCGGCGACGTGATCGGCGTGGCCAAGGAATGGGGCGTGGCCGCCGCCGTCGATGCTGTGGGCGCTGTGCAGGCCTGCGGGCGCCAATGCGGCGGCCTGGTGCATGGCCTTGGACGGCACCAGCCGGTCGCGCTGCCCGCCTATCCACAGGCCGGGTTTGTGCAGGCTGGGCAGGCTGCCGCGCAGGTCGCTGCGCTCCAGCAGGGCCAGGCCTTCGTGCAGGGCGCGTGGGGCCGGTTCGCCGCGTTCGACCAACGCATCGCGCAGGGTGCGCAGTTCGCTGCGGGCGTGCTGCGAGCCCATCACGTCCAGCGCGAGGAAGCGTTCGAGGGTGCCACGGTAATCCTGTTCCAGATCGCGGCCGAACTGTTCGAACACCTCAGGCTCCACTGCGTTGGGCCAATCGCCATCGCGGACGAAGCGCGGCGTGGCCGCCAGCATCGCCAGCCCGCGCACCTGCGGCAGCGTGGCAGCGCCGTGCAGGGCGACCAGCCCGCCCAGCGACCAGCCACACCACACCGCCGCCGGGGTGGCGCTGGCGATGGCATTGACCAGGTAGGGCAGGCGCAAGGGCGTGGCATCGTCGCGGCTGTGGCCATGCCCGGGCAGGTCGACCACATGCAGTTCGAAGTGCGGCGCCAACCGTTCAACCAATGGCGCGAAGATGCCGCCATGCAGTGCCCAGCCGTGGATCAGGACCAATGCCGGTCCGCTGCCGGTGACGTGGATATGCATGGCGTTACAACCGG
Organism: Stenotrophomonas sp. STEN021; assembly: GCF_056760175.1. Taxonomy (NCBI): domain Bacteria; kingdom Pseudomonadati; phylum Pseudomonadota; class Gammaproteobacteria; order Lysobacterales; family Lysobacteraceae; genus Stenotrophomonas; species Stenotrophomonas sp. STEN021. The sequence continues at coordinate 21,735 of NZ_JBRREH010000040.1, forward strand.
TTCTCAGGCAACAGTGTTCAGGGACTTCTGGTACAGCACCACGTCGCGGGCCTTGGCGATGGCGTCCACCAGCGCCTTGACCTGCTCGACGGTATGCAGCGCCGACAAGGTCACGCGCAGGCGTGCCTTGCCTTCGGGCACGGTCGGCGGGCGGATCGCGCTGACCAGGAAGCCGGACTGCTCCAGCGTCGCCGACAAGGCCATCACCGTGGCTTCGTCACCGCAGAGCAGTGGTTGGATCGGGGTTTCCGAGGCCATCAGCTCCAGCCCGTTACGACGTGCGCCTTCGCGGAAGCTGGCGATCAATTCGGTGAGCTTGTCGCGGCGCCAATGGTCGCGGCGCGCGAGCTTCACCGCCGCCAGCGAGGCGGCAGCCTGCGCCGGTGGCAGGGCGGTGGTGTAGATGTAGGGACGTGCGGTTTCAGCCAGATGCTGGATCAGCGCGTCTTCGCCCACCACCACCGCACCGTGGCCGCCCAGCGCCTTGCTCAGCGTCAGCAGCTGCAGCGGAACTTCGTTCACGCCCAGCCCGGCATCGGCCGCGCAGCCGCGCCCATGTTCGCCGACCACACCGATGCCGTGGGCGTCGTCCACATAGAACAGCGCCTCCTGCATGCGTGCCACCAACGCCAGCGAGCGCAGCGGGGCGATGTCGCCATCCATGCTGAAGACGCCGTCGGTAACCAGCATGGCGGCGCCGTCGGCGGTGTTCTTGAGCTGGCGCATGGCGCCTTCGCTGTCCAGGTGCGGATAGCGGCGCAGGCGGCAGCCGGCCAGACGGCTGGCATCAAGCAGGCTGGCGTGGTTGAGCCGGTCCTGCACGCAGATATCGCTTTCTTCGCTGAGCAGCGCCTGCTGCACGGCCAGGTTGGCCATGAAGCCGCTGTCGAACAGCAGGGCGCGCGGATAGCCGAGCCAGTCGGCCATTTCGCGTTCCAGCTGCTCGTGCAGGCTGTGGTGGCCACAGACCAGGTGCGAGGCGGTGCTGCCGGCGCCTTCGCGGCCGGCGGCGTCCTGCAGCGCGGCGATCACCTCGAACTGTTGCGACAGACCGAGATAGTCGTTGCTGCAGAAGCCGGTCAACCAGCGCCCGTCCAGTTCCAATCGCACGCCGTCGCGGCGGCTGATGCGGCGACGGCTGCGGATGCGGCCCTGGGCAAGCCGCAGCTTGCGCTGGGCGTTGATGCGGTCGTGGATGTCAGGACGGGCCATGGCAAGGTTCATGGTCAAGCGGGCGGCTAGCGTACCCGGTTGCCTGTAAGAATGCCCCAAGCGGCGCCCCGGTGCGGGGCGCGGCCGGGATCAGGCGCTGCGGGCGCAGAGCGGGGCGATATCCAGGTGCACGGTACCGGGGTGGTCGTGGTCATCGGCGTCCACGCTTACCTGCATCGGGCTGATGCCGAGGCGAGCGAACAGGGCCTGGTCGCGCTCGGTATCCGGGTTGCCGGTGGTCAGCAGCTTTTCGCCGTAGAAGATGGAGTTGGCGCCAGCCAGGAAGCACAGCGCCTGCAGCTCGTCACTCATGCTCTCGCGGCCGGCCGACAGCCGCACCATTGAACGCGGCATCACGATGCGGGCCACCGCGATCATGCGCACGAACTCGAACGGGTCCAGCTCGGCGCTGCCGTGCAACGGGGTACCGGCGACCTGCACCAGGCGGTTGATCGGCACCGAGTCCGGGTGCGCCGGCAGGTTGGCCAGTGCCTGCAGCAGGCCGGCGCGGTGTTCGCGGGTCTCGCCCATGCCGACGATGCCGCCGCAGCAGGTCTTCATGCCGGCGTTGCGCACGTGCTCCAGCGTGTCCAGGCGGTCCTGGTACTGGCGGGTATGGATGATGGAGTCGTAGTAATCCGGCGCGGTGTCCAGATTGTGGTTGTAGTAGTCCAGCCCGGCGTCCTTCAGCGCCTGCGCCTGGTGGCCCTCGAGCATGCCCAGGGTGGCGCAGGTCTCCAGGCCCAGCGACTTCACCTCGCGGATCATCGCCGCGACCTTGGGGATGTCACGGTCCTTGGGTGAGCGCCAGGCCGCACCCATGCAGAAGCGCGAGGCGCCAGCCTGCTTGGCGGCGCGGGCACGGGCCACCACGCTGTCGGTGTCCATCAGCTTCTGCGCGTCCACGCCGGTGTCATAGCGCTGGGCCTGCGGGCAGTAGGCGCAGTCTTCCGGGCAACCGCCGGTCTTGACCGAGAGCAGGGTGGAGACCTGTACCTGTGCCGGGTCGAAGTGCTGGCGATGCACACTGGCGGCGCGGTGCAGCAGCTCGGGGAAGGGCAGTTCGAGCAGGGACAGCAGCTCTTCGCGCTTCCAGTCGTGGCGGATGACGGTGGACATCGGTGTTACCTGACAGATGGGGCGATGGAAGCGGCGCAGTCTGGTCAGCATAACCATTGCTGTCAACTATCAAGTGAATAGTCTGGTTTACAGGGTCGGGGGTCGGCTATCGGCCTTGCTGTTCCCGCCGCGCTGCCTGGTCTGTGGCGAGGATGGCGTGCCGGGGCGGGATCTGTGCCTGGCCTGCAGTGCTGGATTGCCATGGCAGCGGGCCGCTTGTTGGCGCTGCGCCTTGCCCTTGCCGGGTGCTGATGCGAATGGGTTGTGCGGTGCCTGCCAGCGATCGAGCTCGCCCCTGCAGTCGGCGCTGGCTGCCTTTACGTATTGCGCGCCGGTTGACGGCCTGTTGCTGCGGTTCAAATTCCACCATGACCTCAGCGCTGGGCGATTGCTGTCAGGCTTGTTGCTGGACGCAGTGCAGGCCGCCGAGCGCCCGTTGGCGATCGTGCCGGTGCCGCTGCACCTGTCGCGGCTGCGCCAACGCGGCTATGACCAGGCCTTGGAGCTGGCCAAACCGGTGGCGCGCGCGTTGCAGCTGCCATTGTGCCGGGGCCTGCGCCGGCGCCGTCCAACCCTGCCGCAATCGGAACTGGATGCATCGGAACGTAAACGCAACCTGCGTGGGGCCTTCATCGCGGTGGGGCAGCTGCCGGCACATGTGGTGCTGCTGGATGACGTGATGACCACCGGTGCCACCTTGCATGCGGCAGCGCTCGCCCTGCATCGCGCCGGTGTGCAGCGGGTGGACGCCTGGGTCTGCGCACGGGTGCCGTGATTGCCGCCGCCGTGATCACGAGGCCGGCCCTGCACCGCAACTGGCTTGAAATCGCGGATGTCATCTCTACATGCCATTACCACGGCTATAGGCCTAGACTGGGAATGAAAGGCCTTTACACCTGTTCAACATGAGGAGACAGACATGGGTGCTTCCCCGGGTTTTCCTGCTGGATCGCTGTTTGGCACATTGACGCGCAACTGGTGGGTGCTGCTGCTGTTCGGCCTGTTTGCGGTGATATTTGGGGTGCTGGCGGTGATGGCGCCGGTACGGACTGCGGCGGTTCTGGCGTGGTGGCTTGGCATCATGGCCATTGTTGAAGGCGTGGTGGTGCTGATTTCGGCCTTCAATGGCTCGGCACCGGTATCGCGTGGTTGGGCGCTGTTCTATGCGCTGGCATCGATTGCCTTCGGTGTATTGGCGGTGATCAATCCATTGGCAACGGCGAGCGTGCTGCTGCTGTTCCTGGCCGCGTGGCTGGTGGTTGGTGGCATCTACCGCATCGTGTTTGCCATCCGCGTGCGCAAGCAGATCAGCGGCGAGTGGATGCTGATTGTCAGCGGCCTGCTGGCGGTGGCCCTGGGCGTGATGTTCGCGCTCAACCCGATTGCCGGCCTGGCGGTGACCTCGCTGTGGATTGGCGTGCTGGCCTTGATCTACGGCGTGCTGCAGATAGTTGCAGCCTTCCGCCTGCGTTCGCTGGGCAAGACCATCGGCGCGATGTAGTGGCCTGCTTTGTAGGAGCGGCGTAAGCCGCGAAGCCCACAATGTCCGATGGCACAGCCCTCTCTGGATCTGATGGACTATCTGCTTCGCGGCTTACGCCGCTCCTACAACAGGACAACGGCACCGCAATAGAGAAACGGCCCGCAATGCGGGCCGTTTCTTCAATCCAGATACTGGCTGGCGACAATGCCGGCAAACAACACCGCGCCGACCCAGTTGTTGTGCAGGAAGGCCTTGAAGCAGGGCTCACGTTCTCGGTCGCGGCATAGCCAGAACTCGTAAACCACCAAGGCCATCGCCACGCCGATGCCGGCCCAATAGGCCCACCCCAAGCCCGCGCGCTGCCCGACCAAGGCCATCGCAGCAAAGAACAGTGCGTACAGGATGCCCTGGATGACCAGGTCCAGATCGCCGAACAGGATGGCGGTGGAATGCGAGCCCACCTTCAGATCATCGTCGCGGTCGACCATGGCGTACCAGGTGTCATAGGCGGTGGACCAGAGGATGTTGGCGGCGTACAGCACCCAGCCCAGCGGCGGAACCTCGCCCTGGATGGCGGCGAAGGCCATCGGGATGCCCCAGCCGAAGGCCATGCCCAGATACACCTGAGGCAGATGCGTGTAGCGCTTCAGGTAGGGGTAGCTGGCGGCCAGGAACACGCCGATGAAGCTCAGCGCGATGGTCAAGGCATTCAGGGTCAGCACCAGCGCGAACGCCACCAGCATCAAGCCGGCGAACAGCATAAGCGCCGCGCGGCCGGAGATCGCGCCGGTGGCCAGCGGGCGGTCCTTGGTGCGTTTGACGTGCGGGTCAAGCCAGCGGTCGGCGTAGTCATTGATCACGCAGCCGGCCGAGCGGGTCAGCCAGACGCCGGCACTGAACACGAACAGTATCCACAGCGGTGGCAGGCCGTCGGCAGCCAGCCACAGCGCCCACCAGGTGGGCCACAGCAGCAGCAAGGTGCCGATCGGGCGGTCGGCGCGCATCAATTTCCAGTAGTGCCCGAACCGCGAAGTGCCAGCTGCGGTGGACGGTGTAGTTGGGAGACGGCTCATGCGTAAAGGTTACCAGCTGGGCCGGTTTTTCCAGCCCAACTGCAGCGATCCATGGGTGGGGGCAGACCTGCGGATGCTTTTGCCGTTAGAATGCGCGTCCGCCCGGCTCGCCGGTCGGAGCACAATGCGCCCGTAGCTCAGCCGGATAGAGTAGTGGCTTCCGAAGCCATTGGTCGGGGGTTCGAATCCCTCCGGGCGCGCCAGATTGAAGTCCGAGCATGTTTCAGGATGTCCAAAACCCCGGAGAAATCTGGGGTTTTTCTTTGTCCGTGGTCCAGTCAGGTCCGGGGGCATCTATTGCAATCCGGGGCATCCGGGGGCAAGTTCGGGGGCATCCAGACCCCCGAAATGCGGACATGCCCCCAATGGCCCTGACTGACATCCAAGTACGTAAAGCCAAGCCTGTTGAGAAACCCCAGCGACTCTTCGATGGGGGAGGGCTCTACCTTGAGGTCACCCCAGCGGGTGGCAAGCTTTGGCGGTGGAAGTATCGCGTTGCTGGAAAGGAAAAGCGGCTGGCCTTAGGTTCATACCCGGAGGTGAGCTTGGCTGAAGCCCGTGAGAAGCACATGGCGGCGCGAAAGACTTTGGCTAACGGCATTGACCCTGGTGAGCAGCGGAAGCTCGAAAAGCTGGTTCGCAGCGGAGGCTCTGAGAACAGCTTTGGGGCGATCGCGTTGGAGCTTCTTGCTATGCGAGCCAAGAAGAACGCTAAATCCACGGCTGTAAGGAACGGAAGGATCATTGAGAAGGATCTCAATCCTTACATTGGTGATAGGCCGATCAATGAGATTTCCGCTGTCGAACTGCTTGCAGTGCTGCGAAAGATGGAGAAGAGGGGGGCGGTGGAGACGGCGCATCGAGCGCGTGGTATTGCAGGAATGGTTTTCCGGTACGCCATCGCTACAGGCAGGGCAGAGCGAAATCCTGCTGTTGACCTGATCGGCGCGTTGGAAGCGCCTCAAACGAAGCACTTCGCCAGCTTGACGGAGCCATCCGCGGTTGCGCCGCTTCTACGTGCCATTTGGGGTTACGAAGGTAGTGCCATAGTAACCGCCGCGTTGAAGCTCTCGCCGTTGCTATTTCCCCGCCCAGGCGAGCTGCGTAGCGCACGCTGGGCTGATATTGACCTTGATGCGGCGGAGTGGCGCTATGTCGCTACCAAGACCGACACACCGCACATTGTTCCGTTGTCCAAGCAAGCAATTGAAGTTCTCACTGAGCTGCGCCCTCTCTCCGGCCGGGGCCAGTACGTTTTCCCGAGCCTTCATGGGAAAGGACGTCCGATGAGCGAGAACACGATAAATGCGGCCATACGCCGGATGGGGTTTGACTCAAAAACCATGACGGGGCATGGGTTCCGTGCAATGGCGCGGACTATTCTTGATGAGGTATTAGGGTTCCGTCCCGACTACATCGAGCATCAGCTTGCTCATGCGGTTCGTGACCCCAATGGACGCGCCTACAACCGCACTGCTCACTTGGGTGAGCGTCGCAAGATGATGCAGGAATGGGCAGACTATTTGGACAAGCTGCGAGCTTAAAAGATTGCCTTGTGCCCAATGTCGCGTTGCCGCGTGGCGCAATTCGAACAGCGGTCTGCCGGAGTTTTTAGATGATTGTTTTTGTTCGGTTAGTCAATGAAGGCGTCGAAGTGTTCCGCCCGGTGGATGCTAAGCGAGTTTCCGATCACGTGTTTGAAATCATTGATGAGTGGCAGGGTCTGGACGAGGTTTGGGAATTCAATCATGGTGATAGTGTGCTCTGTGTTGAACATACCTTCCAGGATGGCTCGCAAGGTCTCCTTGCGGTTTCAGCTGTTCCATCTGGCATCACCAATTGATGTGTCTGTTTCTCGATACGCCCTGTTGAAGCGCTGTGAGCATCTTCTCCTGCTCCTACGACTTCATGCGACCCGTTGCGGCCATTCGTGGCTCGGTGGCCAATGTCTGCTGCGCAGAGATTGCAGTCAGCCTGTAGTCTTGCGTCAGCGCCCGCTATCGGTCGCACTTCGGTCATTCCGCTAGCACCAAAGATTTTGCCGCTCGCTCTTCAAAAATCAGTAGAATTCGCTTGCATTCCCCCTGCGGATACTCGGCGTGACGAGATGTATCTATGATGGGGCATAGGGCGAAGAGACGTTCCGTGCTGTGCTTGGGGAAGCATTGATCGGGAGTAGCCCAGTTCATAGGTGATGTTCTGGAGGACCTTGCTCGGTGAAGATCAGAAAAGTAAAAATCCAGAACTTTCGAGGAGTGAAAGAACTTGACTGGAGCCTCCCCAATGCCGACATCTTCTGCCTGATTGGTAAAGGTGATTCTTCCAAGTCCACGATCTTGGAGGCCATCAGATATGCCTTCCATCCCCAGTGGAACCTGACCCTCAGCGACTCTGATTTTCACCAGTGCAAGGTCGCCGACTCAATCGTCATTGAAGTCACCATCGGGGCCTTAACCGAAGCGTTCTGCTCGTTGGACAAGTACGGTCTGTACCTCCGTGGCTGGGATTCAGCGACGCTCAAACTCACTGACGAGCCTGAAGATCACTTGGAGGGTGTCTTGACCGTGCGGCTGACGGTCGACAAGGATCTTGAGCCCAAGTGGGTGGTTGTCTGTGATCGACACCCTGACGGTGTTCCGTTCAAGCAGGGCGACAGGAACAAGGTTAGCGTTGGTCTCATCGGTGCCTACAGCGAGAAGCAGCTTTCGTGGGCTACAGGCACGGCGTTGGCAAAGCTCACTGAGGCACAGAGTCTGAACGAGCTGCTGGCAACTGCCTCTCGCACGGCCAGAGCCTCCTTGGATGCCAATCGGCCTGTCACCCTCAAGAACTTCGATACTGCGGCTGAGAAATCGCAGGAGATTGCGAAGCTGTTGGGGGTGCCGGTGTCAGACGCCTACAAGGCTCACCTCGATCTGGCTTCTATCAACCTGAAAGTTGGTGGGTTAGCGCTCCATGACGGTGACATCCCTCTTCGTCAACTAGGTCTGGGGTCTCGGCGAATGCTGCTGTGCGGTATTCAAAAGATGGGTTTGGAAGAGGGCCACATCACGTTGTTTGACGAGGTGGAGTTTGGCTTGGAGCCGCACAGAATCACCCGTCTTATCAAGCACGTCCGAGAGGACAAGCGAGGTCAATACTTCCTCACCACGCACTCGCCCACGGTCCTGCGAGAACTGACTGTCAAAGAGCTATACGTAGTGCATAGCAAGGGTGGGGTAGTGCAGATCACTTCCGCAGCGAAGGACGGTCTGGAACAGCTTGAAGTGCAAGGAAAGATTCGGTCCAGCACTGAAGCGTTCTTGGCGAAAAAGGTGGTGGTCTGTGAGGGCGCTACCGAAGTTGGATTCGTGCGAGGATTTGACGATCACCAAGTCGGCAAGGGCAAGGACCCTCTGTCCTATCACGGCGTTGCCCTTCTGGACGCGAAGGGTGCCAGCAAGATCAAGGGCTTAGCAAAGGCGTTCAAGTCGCTCGGCTATGATGTTTCAGTGCTTGCAGATGCAGACGCTGAAGATCAGTTCTCTATGGCGGACGCTGCCGCGCTTGTGAAATTGGGTGTCTCGGTCCACATGTGGAGCGACAAGCTCTCCTTGGAAGAACGAGCACTCCAAGATTTGCCTTGGGACAGCGTACTGTTCAGCTTGAGGCTTGCTCAAGATGAGTTGGGCTTTGCTGTCTATGATCAGGTGCGCTCCAAGTTTCAAGAGGCGCTTGACCAGGACATCGCTAAGTGGGCTGATGGTGCGAAGCTGCGGACCGTGATTGGGGTTGCAGCTAAGAAGGGCGGCTGGTTCAAAGACACCACGCGGGGCGATCAGTGGTTCAAAGTCGTGAGCCCTGCGTTCAACGACGCCGCATTCTCAAGGAGGGACTTGGCAGTCAAACTGGGGGCGCTTTGGACTTGGGCAGAGCATGTCTGAGGAATTGGCCCTCAAGCTCAACGACTTCACTACCAAGGGGTATGTGATCGCGCCGGCCGGCTACGGCAAGACGCACCTCATTGCCATGGCAGTGAAAGCTGCCAGCAAGAAGCAACTGATCTTGACCCACACCTTCGCGGGTGTGAACTCCATCAAGGCCAAGATGACGGCTCTTGGCGTGCCGTCTTCCAAGTACCAGATTGACACGATTGCGAGCTGGTCGCTGCGGCTCTGTTTGGCCTATCCGAAGAATTCCGGTTGGAAGGTAGAGCACCCCACAAGCAAGCAGTGGAAGAAGCTCTACGAGTGCTGTTCTGGGCTACTGGGGAAGCAGTTCCTTCGCCGCGTCGTCGCTGCCACCTACGCCGGCGTCTACGTGGATGAGTACCAGGACTGCTCGGATATGCAGCATGGCCTTGTCTGTGTCTTTGCTGAGTTCATGCCCTGCCGAATCTTGGGCGATCCGATGCAGGCCATCTTCGACTTTGGTGGTGACGAAGGCAAACCCGTTGATTGGACGGTAAGTGTCTATCCGACGTTTACCTGCCTCGGTCAGCTAGATACTCCGTGGCGCTGGAAGACAACAGGTGACCCGAAGCTTGGGGATTGGCTCAAGAAGGCGAGAGAGGCCCTGGAAAAGGGTCAAAAGATCGATCTTTCAAATGGCCTGCCTGCATGTGTGAAACGTGCCCATACGCCCCCAGAATTCCTGGCGTCAAAGCAGTACTCCTCTCTCATGGACTTACTTGGGAATCACGATAGTGTGATTGCTCTGCATGGTGGCGATCAGCAGTCCAAGAACAAGACCCATCTGTTAGCAAGAACCATGGGTGGAAAGTTTTCTTCCATTGAAGAGGTTGAGGGCAAGGATCTTCACTCGTTCATCAAGAAGCTTGTTGCAGCCCAAACAACCCAGCAGGGCTTCCTCCTAGCTTTGGCTTTTTCCAAGAAGTGCTTCACTGGTATAGGGGACATTTTGACGGCCGGGACGAAGAAAGGTGAGGTCGCAAAGCAGAGCAAAGTCACCAAGTACCCGTTGGTCCTTCATGCTGCCAATGCCTATCTGAACAGCCCAACAAGTGCTCACCTTAGAGCATTCTTCTTGGCGTTAAAGGACAACCCTAAAACGTCAGCCTACCGTCGTGACCTGCTGTATCGCTTTCTCAACGTTCTGAAGATTCACATTGACGGTGGCGGTGCGACACTGGTTGACGCGGCAAACCTGTACCAACGTGAAATGAGGCGCACGGGAAGGCCCATCAGCCACCGTAAGCTCATCGGTACAACGTTACTGGTGAAAGGGCTTGAGTATGACCATGCAGTCATTCTCGATGCAGACACTCTGGACGCGAAGGATCTGTATGTTGCAATAACCCGTGGCGCCAAGACCCTGACGATAATTGGCGAGAAGCGGTACCTGCCGGTATGGTGAATCGGCTAAGTTTTCCTAGATAACCCAAGGTAGCGTTAGGTCATGCTCAGAATTCTGCAGAAGCCTCAGCGCAATGACTGCTCTGGGTATATCTCAGCAGTCATTGGTTTTTGCTGATTTGAACGACAGCATCCGGCCAAAAGCGGTCTTTCAACAACTTGGTGGCAGGTATAGAGGCAGGGGCACGGCGGCTAGCTCTTGCCGATTTACTGTGTCCTTGGTGGTAAGCCCGAGCCACTGTGCTGGAAGAGCGCTACGATCCGGCCCGAATCGCACGATCACGATCTCGGCATGCAATGTCATGCCATTCGAAAAAGTCAGCGTCTGCATGGCACTGTTATTCTGCGCGGAAGTGAGCGTCACGTTCCGGGTTACCTCCAGAAAAGGGGATACGCCCGCACCGACTGCCTTCTTCGTGCATTGCTCTAGCAGGTGCACCAGGAAGCGGTTGAGCGCATAAGCCTTGGAAAAGCACGCATCCTTGATGCACAGGTGCACGCTGCTCACGTCCTTGCGCAAGCTGGAAAGCACAGCCAGCTTGACGTACTGATCTCCCGCGAGCGATGTGGCCAGTTTTTGATAGGCGGCGTCGAGGATGGGTAGCTCCTGGTTACGGAAAGGATCCGTCGCCGTCCAGATAGCGTTGAGCCCATGCTGTGCCTCCATGGCTTGGATATCAGCCAGCGCCTCGGGCAATACCTTGTTCGTGTCCTTGGCCAAGAGCCGATCCCAAGTGGCGAGAGGATGGTCGTCAATCGTCGCCGCTCGAAGCGCATCTTGCAGGCCACCATCGCCACCGCCGATCACTACCACTCGCGGCGGTGAGGACAGGCCACAATAAGGTTTTCGAATGTCGTCATTCGCCCAGAAGGCGTTTCCCTGCAGCAAGACGTTACCGCTGCTGTCAGTGACGATGTTGTTCTCCGCTCCCATGCCCGCAGCCAGTAGCACGAAACGTGGTATCAGCGGGGTGTATGGCTTATGGCTTCCACCCCAAGGAGTGCCGCCATAAATGGTGACCGCACGCGTGTGCTTGCGTGGATGTCGCTTTTCCGCGATACACCGTTCGGTTTCGAGCCAATGCTTGACGTCTCGATTGGTTGCGAGGCTGTTGATCCCTACCTGTAGCCTAAGTCGGCCGCCCGAATTGGCGATGGCCTGCTTGAGGATCGGCTCCCAATCCTTGACAAGATCATCTGGATTGGCCGGGAAGCTGGTGCTGAATGGCAACGCCGTCGGTTTGCCAGCAGCCCAAGGAAACAGCGCCTCATTCACTGGCGGAGGCATTTCTTGGCAGCCATGTACTGCCAGTGGCCATTCGTACATGTACGGACCCACGTATCGCGTGGCAACACCGCGCTGCAACCGGAAAGGCGCATCTACCGAAGCATCGACGATTTGGACCTCCACACGGTGGCGCGCAAGCACCATGCCCGCCACGACGCCAGCAACCCCGGCACCGACGATCAGCGCCTGTTGGCCGGGCTGGAATTGGTTGCCCGCCACAAGTGCTTCCGCAAGCGCCACGGCGCGATGGATCTGATCGCGCATGCTGACGTGATGCAAATTGCTCGACAGGTCAAAGAGGTTCGGTCCGACCTTGTAGGCCAACAGCGGTAGCGCTGAGACACTGATCATCCGTGAGCTCCTTCTTCCGGAAGTCCGGCGCTGAATGCAGCGTCAAGTAAGGCATCCTGCGCGTCATCGGATAGGCAGAACAGTACGCTGTGCCCAAGGATCTCGGACAATCCCGCCCCGCCGCCGTCACCGGACTGCGGTCCGGTGGGTCCTCCAGGTGTACCACCTTCATCGCCACCACCGTCAAAGCTTGGCGAGGGCAAATCGTTGTCAGGCAAGATGCGACCGTCGCTCCCAATTGACAGCACGCCGATTTCCGCGAGGCCGGCGAGCACTTCTTCCATTTGCTCAAGTCTCTCTGGGCCTACTAAGTTCTTCCCTTCCTTCGACCGCATGTTCTCGCGCTCCACCTCAAGCAGTCGGAGCAGGTCGCGAGCCGTTCGGGCCTGTCCGTTCCTGACGAATTTCAGGACGTGGTAGACGTAGCTGTGTCGAAGAGCCAATGCGTTCCCCTGGGTCGTAGGTTGCCCCCTGACGGGGGCCGTAAATCAAATACTAGTCGGAAAGACGCCATAGCGCTTTCAATGGCCGATGCATGCTTCGTCCCGCCCAGTACTAATTTGGCGCCTATGAGCTAACCATGATCCGTGGGGGTGCATCGCAAATATGCAAGCGGGGCAACATAAGCGAAGCCCTTCGAGCATGTCTCATCTCGAATGGCTGTTACGGGTCGCATGACGCCCTGCGGCCAGGATGAGTCGCTCGTGATCGACGTGCTGGACCTCCGCTTCGGGTCGGCAGCTGCCGTCAGCACCTATCAATGCCAAATGACTTCACGTGCTGGAGCGGGTTCAAGGTCATGGCACCGAAGGTTCCGGTCCCGATAGCCTTGTCCCGCTGCGGCTGGGGCTTCTCCTTGTATAGGGGGTTTCAGCCACCATCTCGCTGGGCGGCTTACAGGCATGAAGCCCACTGCGCGCAACTAGGCAAATCGCGCACCGAACTCATTGATCTCGCGATATGCCATGACGCGAGGGTTCTTGGTTGCCAAGGGGAACTTGCTGACCACGACGTGCTTCACGGAGCTTAGGCCAAACTTGTCCAAGAGGAGATGTTGACGGGCCTCATCCTTCTCTAGGGCTTTGGCGTAGGATCTATCCAAGCTCCTGTTGTAGCGTAGGAACAGCTTCTGATTCTGCTCCATGCGAGCCAGATCTAGAAGATTGTTCTTGCATTGTACGTTGTAGATGATGCCATCCTTGAGTGCGATCACATCGAACTCCTGGCACTGAATCCGCTTGACCTGCTGAATATTGAAGTCCTGATCGGCCAATGCATTCCTCACCAGCGTCTCGAAGTTGAAGCCAGCGCGTATCTGAAAGCGCTTGACTCGGTTGAGGCAGACGGTCGCCCACTTCAACGCAAACCTCGAAAGCAAGGTCACCGTGGTTACTGCATTTCCGCCCACGATAATGAAGGGAGCGAACGAGTTTACGGCCTCTTCGAAGCTGTCACCTGCGTACACGAGCTCTCGCCGCGCGGTTGTCGAAAGCGCACAAAGACTCATGAGGGAGTTGAGCTCAGACTGGCTGATCCGGATGTGATAGTTGTCCTGAGCACGCTCGCTGCACGCGACGATGAACCTGGCCATTGGGCTGAACTCCGTCGTTCCTAACGCAAACTCGGCGTACATGGCCTCCATTGTCATGAGGTCATTACATAACTCCGCTGCGGAGAAGATCTGACCCTTGGGAACGGAAAGGCGACCCTGAAGTTTGCCAGAGTCGATCTTGTCGCGTTGCACCTCGGTCATGGACAGCCTGTCGGGCTCCAGGTAAATCTCATCGAGCGTGTCGAAGGAGTAGTTTCCATGACACATGGTGGGTCCTGCCGTCAGCACAAAGTCATCGTGCATCTTCGCGAGAAGTAGTTTGCGATACAGAGTGGTCAGCCCGACACAACTCATCTCGACGATGGGGAGAAACTGATTCAACGCATCTAACGGCTGCACCCTCTGCGCACCCTTGCAGTAGCTGGGCATGCAATACAGGAACGCTAACATCTGACGGCGACGGGATTGAAGATAATCAAGCGCCCCATCGACACTGCGGAGTTTCTCTCCGCACGGAAATCCCCGCTTGCGAATGCCATCGCCAACGACGGCAATCATGGTCAACGTACGGAGGTATCGATCAACAACAGGCGGAGCAAGTTCCGTTAGCAGCATTGTCCTAATCTGGAGGCGATGCGCCAAAAGCCAGTTGGGGTCATCGAGCCTAATCGCTCCCAGCTGGTAGACGAGGTTTTCAACTTCGAGCCCGAACATCGGGATGTTGATGAACTCCTCAATGCCACGCCAAGTCTCTATCCACGCAGATGTTGCGCTGCCGACCTCAAAAGAAGCCAAGACGCGTCGGATTCCACCCGCATGCTGGTCGATCTGACTTACAAGGAGTTCCTCGGCGTCAGCGCCGGACAGTTCCTGAAATGTAGTATCCATACCTTCCTCAATCCCCAGCTCAACTTCCTTCATCGTCCCCGAACTACGGCTTATGAGGAACTCAGCCTTCTCTGCTGCGGCCAATCCTCTGGGACCAGTGCCGGTGGTTTGACCCAAGGATTCTCCACGAGCGCATCCTGGAACCACTGGTCTCGTAGATTCGCGTGCTCAGTAACGATCAGCTGGAACCCTGGTGCATCCTCTCGCGTGAATTTATAGAGCAGATCGAACAGGCGCCGCACCGCCACCATGTCGGCGTCAGCTTCCGTCCTCTGGATAGAACCGTCCGCCTGCTCGTAGACCTGTTCGGAAGGAAAGTAGACTTGCGTCGGCTGGTCGATCAACAAGAAGCGCGGGATGGGTCGATTGTTCTTGGCCGCAAACAGATGCAAGGCAAGTAGCGCCGACAGGTGATATGCCAGATGATTCTCACCGCCGCCGGTCCTACTCATCGGCACCGGCCGCTCTGGCCGATCAATCACGACAGTGAGGTTCATCAGGTCAAACCGGGCCGGAAACTCGCAGAACTCCGCGTCGAACTTGCGGATGTACTGCGAAACTTGGCTTGAGATGATGTTGAGGATCGAGCTAAGTCGATCACTACTATCATCGGCACCAATGCTCTCTTGCAGGGCCTCAATCGTCGACCTGAGGCGGCGCTGCTCAGCTTGGAGCCTCGCGAGTTCATCGTCCGGAGTGAGGTTCTCCAGAAACAGGCTTACGCGACCCACTACCCGTGCCGCTGCCGCGTTACGCGTGCCCATCGTCGCTATCATTTCATTTGCCGCGATGGCTCCGGCAAGCTCGGCTTCCTTCTCCCTGATCGAACCTGCAACCCCTCTCAGCTCCTCGTCCAGCCCCTTTTGGTAGGCATCGAGCTTGGGACGCTGACCAGTAGCGATCAAAAGTTCAGCATCGAGGGACTCAAGCTCCTTGAGGAGCACCTTCGCAACCGGTGATTCAAGCGCCAGATTCCGCTCGCTGAAGGGCCACTGCCACTCTCCAGTCGCGGGATTCCTCGGCAATGCCTTGATGGAGGACAGACGATCGCGCTGTTCGGCAGCTTCAGTCTCGTAACCACTCGCACGCTTCGCGAAACGACGGGCCGCATCGATTCGGCTCTGAACGTCACCCCGATCCTTCCGGAGCGCCTCGATTTCTTGTTCCAGTGCAGAAGTTCTGCTTCCGTCATCCTCGGAAGCCTGCTCAGGCTTCCACCGGAGCGCGCTCTTGAGGATTTCGATCAGCCGATCAGCGTCGGCTCCCTCGATGTTGTCACTGAGCACCCCCACCGCCTTAGCTTCTGAGTAGAGGCTGATGGCTCGCTCGTGAGAGGTGTTGATAGCCTCTCTTGCCTGCTCCAGCAGTTTCGCATTGAGCCTTAGCTCGCGCTGCACGACACGCAACTTCGCTTCGAGTTCATAACGATCGTTGGATGAGATACCCAAGAGTATTGGAAGAGTGTCGCGGATCGCTTGGGGCTGGAACTGCTCGTTCTGTCGGTAGAAGAGCTGATCCTTGTTAGCTACCAATCCTTGCTTCTGGAATAGGTAGTAGAACGTATGTTTTACGTTCGCCTCAAAGCTGTCACGACTTTGATCAATCGGGACATCGGTCTGGTTGGTCGGAATACCCAGTAGGCGAGACAGGAGGTCTACAACTGCCTCATCATCGGTGTTTTCGCTCAGCTCCTCAAATGCGGGAGCCTTAAGGTCGCTCCCCAGGCGCACCATTGCCGTACTGCAGCTCGCACCGCCACCGCGCGGCGTGGGCTTGGCTACAAGCACCTGCTCTCGATCAAAATGGTAGATCACGGCGAACCACGCAACCTTGTCTCGGATGATGCCTTCCGGAACATTGAAGGTCGACCTTCCCATGCAGTACTCCACGATCTCCGACAGGGCGGACTTGCCGGTGGAGGACCTGCCGGTGATGACATTGAGGCCATTTACCTTGAATTCCAGGTCGCGGCGCTGCCCGTCGTGGCTGTAGATATGGATGGACTTGATCTTCATGGACGGATTCCGAAAGTCGTGTAGATGGTTACGCGGTCGGCGATGGTTGCGAACTCCTTGCCCACGAACCGTGCTACGCGCTGAGAGGCAATGGTCTCCGCGGTTCCCTTGGTGTCGACAGTCTTTCGCAGTGTCTTGTCCACAGTGCGGATCCTGCCGTCATCGGAGACAGTGATGCAGCCTCGCTCCATCATTAGGCCGAATGCTTCCAAGGCATAAGGAAGCATGGCGGTCGCCCTCTCCGCGAAGCCGACGTGTACCTGGGGATTCTTTTCAGCCACCTTGAGCAAGTAGCCACGTGCCCATGCGGCCAAGGATTCGCGCGAGTATTTGTGTAGGCACAGGGGAAGGATAAGCAGCGTCAACGAATAGGGCATGCCCCGGTCATCATTCTCTTCAAAGCCCTGAAGAGCGCGGAAAAGAATCAGACCGCAGAACGCTGGATTGAAGAGGTTCCTGATCTCGAAGGGACGCTCGTCCCAGGGCTTGATCTGAATGGTACCTTGTACTTGGGCATTCATGCGGTCACCTCCAGTGCCTTACCTACGCGGCTAAGGAATCGCGGGTGCCAATAGACTCTTGGTTCAGGCGCATTGGCCAGGATGTGGTAGTTGCCACGCGTGACGTAGGGTTCGGTGACGCGCTCTCGGATACGCAGTGATTGAATCTTTCCGCTCTCAAGGTCCGCCCATTTGTACAGCTCTTTCCCCGCACGCTTCAGCGCGTCTTCCGCACTGTGCTCGTCCAGCTCCTCGAAGACCACGTCCTTGAAACGCCTCCACTCATCGACAAGCCTATCCTCGTAGCCTTCGATCTCACCGGACACAAGAAGGTGTTCACGTGCCCATTCGGAGCGCTGCGCGAATGCGCGATAGAAGTCGAGGATGGCGCTGTAGATTCGGTCTCGCGAGATGCCAATCTCCTTCAGCTGCCGCACGAATTGTCGCGAGTCGCCATCGATGTCTATGTCCTCCTCGGGCATCTTGCCCGCGAAGGTGATGGGGAGATTGTCGGATCTGTACTCCTCGGACAGGGAAAACAGCTTTTCTGAGATCTCGGCACCGACTACAGCCTCCGTCCTTGCGCCGGTCAGCAGCAGGATGACCTGTTCATTCCACCACCCTTCCAGCCGCTCAAACACGGCGCTCCTATGCGGGGGACGGATGATTCGCATGGACGGCCCTTCCTTGATCAACGTTGGAATGTCATCAATTCGTGGACTGCGGTCGAGGATCAGGATGCGCGCAAGAAAGTCATTCTTTTCGACATCGCTAAGCTCGTTGAACTCCTTTTCGATCTTCCCGATAAGTTCTGACTTCGACTTGGCAAGAGCTTCTTCAGCTTGCTCTCGCGGCGTCTTCAAGGTGGCCACACCTGGAGTCTTGCAAGCCAGGAAGCTTGTAAGGAACGAACCTGCAGCGACCTCATCGGTCGTGAACAGGAAGAACTTCAAATTTGACTTGGCGCGTCCATCTCGCTTGTACCTAGCAAGCCAGATACGCACGGACTTCCAGAAGTCCGTGGATAGATCAGTCAGGCGTTCGCCGATAGCCTTGTGCTTGAGCGAGGCGAGCGACTTTCCGCCATCGCCGTCTTCGAAGTCTACGTCGTCGTCCTTTTCAAAGAGGACGGTGGTGGCTTCCGGCAGCAGGAGCATCTGATGCAGGGCCAGTCGTCCTTGATAGATGTATCCCAACCCCTGCTCACCGGCAGCGTACTTGTCGCTAGATGACTCAACCATGCCCAAGTCCTTTCCTTGATTCTCGGCTTGCAGGTATGACGGAATAGCAGGGGCGGATGCTTCTTCCTTCGCATCGTGTCCTGTTGTGGCTTCATTGTCCCTGTGACTATGGCCGCAGTCACCTCCCCACTCGGCTGTCGCCAGCGATGGTAGCAAATCGCAGGGAGACAATGTCTCTCCCCGCATTCCATAGATATGATGGGTCGTCTGGCCTGCTTCTATAATGCGGGGCATGGCTTGCAACTATGATGGCACCGGCTCAGGCGTGGGGCTTCTAGTTCCATGCCTGTTAGAGTCACGCAAGCGCTGGCCATGCTCATCCAAAGGGCGGCGAAGCGCAGTACTGCTAGTCATACCTGATGACACAATTTGGATGAGTTTGGAGTCCGACTGGAATCCGAAAAAGAGTTGCTCGGGAAATTCGACCGACCGAACTGATGCCCGCTTCAGGCCGGTAGCCGTCGGTTGCCATGTCAGGCATAACTGTCGAGCGGTTGCGTTGCACCCTTTGATTAGAACTGATTTCAGACCCTTAGTACTACGCTGAAGCAGGATCCCCCTGCTTTGCGTGTGCGCCGCGCATCGGCGTATCGCTTCGAGTACTAAGCATGAAAGATAAATCCGAGTTCCTCTACTGCGTCTTCATCGTGGCTGCGGCCATCTTGTCGGCCGTAGCCCGTTGTTCGTTTACCCGCCCCGACCAGTTCGGTCGGGACTCTTACGACTAACCCCCCAATCCAGATAGACCCACAAGGCCCGGCATCGTCCGGGCCTTGTGCGTTAAGCCGTCTATGAAAGGAGACCGAGATGCATCACGTTGAAACCATGGCCTATGCAGGCCAAGTCCCATGGCATGGCATCGGAAGCCAGCTGGCTCCAGGGCAGTCCATTGAAGTATGGCGCGAGCGCGCCGGCATGAATTGGTCCTTGGAGGAAGCCGAAGTGCGATTCGCCGCCGAGGCTGAAGATCAGTATCCGGTGCGGGCGTTCCCCGGGCAGAAGGTGCTTTATCGCTCTGACACCAAGCGACCGTTGGCCGTGGTGTCCAAGCGCTATCAAGTCGTCCAGCCGCGGGAGATCCTCGAGTTCTACCGCGACCTGACGCGGTACAGCGGCTTTGAGCTGGAAACGGCAGGCGTTCTTCGCGGCGGGCGGAAGTTCTGGGCATTGGCCCGTACGGGGCAGGGTGTGGCCCTAAAGGGACAGGATCAGGTCAATGGCTATCTTCTTCTGGCTACGGCCTGTGATGGAACGCTGGCTACCACCGCCCAGTTCACCTCAGTTCGCGTGGTGTGTAACAACACCCTGCAGATCGCTGTTGGGGATCGAACCGGAGCCATCAAGGTCCCGCACCGCAGT
>NZ_JBRREH010000041.1:0-40271 GCF_056760175.1 Stenotrophomonas sp. STEN021
CGGCTTACGCCGCTCCTACAAGTTTGGTTTCCTGGTAAAGCCCCTTGCCGAGCATGGCTCGGCACTACCTGTTGTCCTTCTTGAGGATGATGGTGATGTGACCGTTGGTTTCAAGCAGTGCCAGGTCGACTTCATCGACGTCGTCGCAACCGGCATCGCGCATCGCCTTGGAAAAATCTGCCTTGCTCACCAGTTCGCGCCGCAGCACTTTCTGCAGCACATGGCCATGCCGCGCCAATACCACCGGCTCGCCTTCTATCATCCGCTCCACGGTCGGGCTGCGGGTGGTGATCCAGCCCACGAAGTAATTCAGCCCGATCAAGGTGGCTGCCAGCAACAAGCCACCGGCCAACGACGTGTCCGTCCCCAGCAATGCGTTCTGCACGGCATTGCCCAGCAGCACCAGCAACAACATGTCGAATGGTGTGAACTGGCCCAGCGTGCGCTTGCCCGCCAGCCGCACCATCACCAGCACCACGACATAGACAATCACCGCACGCAGGATGAACTCCCACCACGGCATCGCCAGCGCAAAAAGATCGGACATGGTTCCCCTCCATCACTCGATGACGCCATCCTCGGCCATCGCCGATCAAGATGATACGAGCAGCGCGGCGACTGCATCGGCAGCCGCGATGATCTCATCCGCACAAAAAAGAAGCCCCGCCGACCAGGGGGGGGTCGACGGGGCCGGGGAGCGGGCATTTGGGGAGGAATCCCCGCTCCGAGATCTGCTCCAGGGGATGGGAGAGATCCGCGACAGACGTTGCGTCTGTCGCGGACTATATGAGCATTCCCAACCTTGATGGATCGTGAAGATTCTGTCGTTCTTTCAGGAGAATTAAGGACAGATTCATCTGCCAAATACGAGTGGTATTTAATAAATACGATGTAACGCGACGCATTGTTTCATTTACTAAAACTTTCTAGTTAAGAAACTAGAAAATCAATGAGCTTCGTCCCAATTTTCCCCGATTCCGGTATCGACTACCAAGGGCACACGCAGGCTCGCGGCGGCTGCCATCCGTTGCTCGACTTCGGCGCGCAAGGTGTCGATGAATGCGATGTCGGCCTCGAACACCAGTTCATCGTGCACCTGCAGGATCATCTTGGCCTTGTCACTGTGCCCCTGCAGCCAGCTGTCCACGCTGACCATCGCGCGCTTGATGATGTCCGCGGCGGTGCCCTGCATCGGCGCATTGATGGCGGCACGCTCGGCACCGGCGCGCAGGCCCTGGTTGCGGGCGTTGATGTCATTCAAGTACAGGCGGCGACCAAACAGGGTTTCCACATAACCCTGCTCACGTGCCTGCACGCGCATGCGCTCCATGAAATCGCGCACCGCCGGATAGCGGCTGAAGTACAGCGCCACATAATCCTGTGCCTGGCCGCGATCGATGCCCAGGTTCTTGGCCAGGCCAAATGCGCTCATGCCGTACATCAAACCGAAGTTGATCGCCTTGGCCGCGCGACGCTCGTTCGGCGTCACCTCGTCCAGCGCGCGACCAAACACTTCGGCCGCGGTGGCACGGTGCACGTCGGCGCCCTGCTCGAACGCACGCACCAGGCCCGGGTCTTCGGACAGATGCGCCATGATCCGCAGTTCGATCTGCGAGTAGTCGCAGGCCATCAGCTTGCGCCCCGCCGGTGCGACAAAGGCCTGGCGGATGCGGCGGCCATCCTCGGTACGCACCGGGATGTTCTGCAGGTTGGGGTCGGATGAAGACAGGCGCCCGGTCGCGGCACCGGACTGGTGATAGCTGGTGTGCACGCGACCGGTATCCGGGTTGACCATCTCCGGCAGCTTGTCGGTATAGGTGCTGCGCAGCTTGGTCAGCCCACGGTACTCCAGGATCACCCGCGGCAATTCGTGCTGCTCGGCAATCGCCTCCAACGCCTCTTCATTGGTGCTGGGCTGGCCCTTGGGAGTCTTCACCAATGCTGGCAGGCCAAGCTCGTCGAACAACACCGCCTGCAGCTGCTTGGGCGAATCCAGGTTGAAGGTATGCCCAGCCAGCTCGGTGGCCTTCTGCTGCGCAGCCAGCATGCGTGCGGACAGATCATTGCTCTGCCGCTTCAACTCAGCCGCATCGATGCGTACGCCGTTGGCCTCGATGCGCGCCAGCACTGGCACCAGCGGCATCTCGATGTCGCGGTACACGCCTTCCAGCGACGGTATCGCCGCCAGCTGCGGGGCCAGCACACGGTGCAGGCGCAGGGTGATGTCGGCGTCCTCGGCGGCGTAGGCGCCGGCTTCGTCGATGCCTACCTGGGCAAACGAAATCTGCTTTGCGCCCTTGCCCGCCACGTCCTCGAACTTGGTGGTGGTGTAGCCAAGATAGCGCTGCGCCAGCGAGTCCATGTCGTGGCGGGTAGCGGTGGAGTTCAGCACGAAGCTTTCCAGCATGGTGTCGTCGGCATAGCCCCGCACGTCGACACCGTGGCGGCGCAGCACATGGATGTCGTACTTGCCGTGCTGGCCGAGCTTCTTCTTGCCGGCGTCCTCCAGCAGCGGCTTGAGCGCATCCAGCACCTGCTGCAGCGGCAGCTGTGCCGGCGCGCCCGGGTAGATGTGGCCGACCGGGATGTACGCACCCTTGCCCGTTTCCACCGCCAGACTGATGCCGACCAGGTTGGCGCGCATCGCATCCAGCGCATCGGTTTCGGTATCGAAGGCGAATTCGTCGGCAGCCTGCAAACGCTCAACCCAGGCCTGCAGTTGTTCGCCGGTGAAGACCGTCTCGTATTCACCCTTGGTCGCCATCGCCGGATCAAGGCCGCTCACCGGTTCGCTGTCGGCCGCCTTGGCATAGCCGGCAGCAGTGCCACGCAGGCTGGGCTTGCTGTCGGCAGCGACGTCCGGTGCGGCAACCCCACCCAGTTCACGCAGCGCCTGGGTGAAGCCGTAACGCGCATACAGGCCGCGCAGCGACTCCACGTCCTGTTCGCGCAGCTGCAGGTCGCGTGGCCCCTGTTCCAGCGGCACGTCGGTGCGGATGGTGACCAGATCACGGTTCAAGGGCAGGCGCGGCAGCGCAGCACGCAGGTTCTCGCCGATCTTGCCCTTCATGCTCGGGGCGGCGGCAATCACGCCATCCAGATCGTTGTATTCGGCCAGCCACTTGGCAGCGGTCTTGGGACCGCACTTTTCAACGCCGGGCACGTTGTCGACGGTGTCACCCATCAAGGCCAGGTAATCGACGATCTGCTCGGCATGCACGCCGAACTTCTCCATCACCGCTGCATCCGAATCGGTGCGGCTACCGGTCATGGTATTGACCAGCACCACGCCCGGCCGCACCAGCTGGGCGAAATCCTTGTCGCCGGTGGAGATGGTGACCTCCAGTCCGTCCGCAGCGGCAGCCAGTGCCAGCGTACCGATCACGTCATCGGCTTCGACACCGTCGACACGCAGGATGTCGATGCCCAGCGCCTGCACGATGTCGCACATCGGCTGCACCTGCGAGCGCAGGTCGTCGGGCATCGGCGGGCGGTTGGCCTTGTACTCGGCGTACATGTCGTCACGGAAGGTCTTGCCCGGCGCATCGACCACGAAGGCGACGTACTCAGGCTTCTCTTTCAGCGTGGAACGCAGCATGTTGACCACGCCGAACAGCGCGCCGGTAGGCTCGCCGTTGGCGTTGGTCAGCGGCGGGAGCGCGTGGAACGCGCGGTACAGGTAACTGGAACCGTCAATAAGGACTAATCTGCTCATGCGCTGATTCTACGCGGCGGGCCGCTGCTGCATGTGGACAGGCATAATCGGACCATTCCCACCGAAGGAAGCACCACCATGAAATCCTTGCTGCTGATCCCCCTGCTGGCCCTGGCCGGCTGCGCCACTCTCGGCGCTGGCTCGCCACCGGTTGATGTCAAAGGTGCGGATGTCACCCGCAAGGCGATGGACAACGGCGACACCATCGAGGAATACCGCGTCGGTGGCACCCTGCGCATGGTCAAGGTGACCCCGGCCCGTGGTGCCCCGTTCTACATGTACGACCGCGATGGCGACGGCCGCATGGACAGCGACAAGGACGGCACCAAGCCGGTGTACTGGAAGCTGTATAGCTGGTGAGCTTCTACCCCCTCCCTTGCGCGAAGCGCAGGGGAGGGTTGGGGAGGGGTGCTTTTGGCAGCCAAGCCCGCAGGCCAACACGCCCGCTCACCCGGTAAGACAAAGCCCTCGAATCGAGGGCTTTGTTGATTCCGGTTGCTGGTTTCTTTGGGGACATAGCGGGAAGCAACCCCTCCCCAGCCCTCCCCTTCGCTGCGCGCAAGGGAGGGGGCAACAGCCCTCGACCGAGGGCTTTGTTGATTCAGGTTGCTGGTTCCTTTCGGGGACGCAGCAAGAAGCCCCCTCCCCAGCCCTCCCCTTTGCCTACGGCAAAAGGGAGGGGGTGAAGGCCTCAGCGGATCACCAGCACCGGCACCGTGCTGCGGGCCAGCACTTCGGAGGTCTGGCTGCCCAGCAGTACCCGGGTGACGCCACGGCGGCCGTGCGAAGTCATCACAACCAGATCGCTGCCGCAGGCCTTGGCGGTGTCGATGATGCCGTCGGCGGCGTAGCGGTCCAGCACGTGGTGGGTCTGCACGTCGGCCACATCAGCTGCGTGTGCCGCGGCCAGCGCCGGCTGCAGGATCTTCTGCGCGGCGTCCTCGCGGTCCTTCTTGTACTCCGGGCTGGCCTCGTAGCCGGCACTCCAGCCCATGGCGTCGTACATCCCCACCGCCCACGGCTCGGAAACCGTGACGATGTCGGCATGCGCCCCCAGCTGGGCGGCCAGTTCCAGCCCCTTGGCCAGGCCCTTGGCGGAAAGCTCGGAACCGTCGGTGGCGATCAGGATGCGCTTGTACATGGCAGTTCTCCTTGCAGGAAAGGGTGGTGGTGACACCATTGCACACCCGATGTTGCCTCCATGCCTTGCGCAAGATCAAACCGGGCCGATCAGGCGCTGACCCATACCTCCCAGTGTGGTCCGCGCTGCTGCCAGTCGAATTCCACCGGCAGGAACTTCTCGATCAGCCGCGCATTGCTGCACAGATGATCGCTGAGGGTGGCGGTGGTGAAGCGGCCACCGCCAGCCAGCGCCATCGGCAGCAACAACTGGTCTGACAGGTGCTCGCCCACGCAGGCACCGCCATCCAGGTAGGCCTGCACGGTATCGGCCAGCCGGCCTGCCACGTCCTCGGCAGCCAGCCCGCGCTCGCCGTGGCTGTCGAAATGCTCGACATGCTGGTCATGCCGCACCGTCACCGAAGCCACATTGCCCGGCCCCAGCGCCGGCCGCACCACCCGCACATGGCGTGGATGGGTGTCCACGCCGAAGCGCTTGGCCAGCACATCCAGCTCGCGCTGACCGATGGCGGCAGGCAGGCCCGACACCAGTACCTGTGCCTCCAGCGCCTGCAATGGCCCGCGCACGCTGAACTCGAGTGGCTGCAACTGCGTACACGCCTGCACCGTCGCTTCCAGCACCCCGCCACCGGCCGGATGGAAGCCCGGGGTATGCAACTGCAACTCCGCCTGCACGCCCATCCGCGCCAATGCCGGTAGATAGCAGCTGCTGATGAAGTCGGCGCTCGGCGCCATCGGGTTGTGCGTGCCGCCTTCCAGCCGCACGCGCGATGGCGAAGCTGCCTGCCATAGTGCCGGCAGCACGGTCTGCAGCACCAGTGTCGCCGAGCCTGCGCTGCCGATGGCGAAGTGGTAGTCGCCCGCCTGCACGATGCCAGGCACGAAGCGCAGCGTGGTCGCCCCCAGCGCAGCGCCTTCCACCTGCGCATTGCTGATCCGCGCTGCGGCGTTGACCGCGGTCAGGTGCTGGCGCATCAGTCCCGGCCGCGAACGCATCGCACGGATGTCCTGCATGGCGAAGCCAATCCCGGTGCACAGGCTCAAGCTCAGGGCGGAACGCAGCAGTTGCCCGCCGCCCTGGGTTCCATCGATTTCAATCATTTCCATTGTCCTGCCTTCCTGTGGCGCCCCACCGCAGTGGGGCGCCATCTTGCCTTATCCCTTCACACACACCACCTGACGCAGGGTATGCATGATCTCAACCAGATCGCGCTGCGCCTCCATCACCGCCTCGATCGACTTGTAGGCGGCCGGTGACTCATCCACTACCTCGGCGTCCTTGCGGCATTCCACGTGCGCGGTGGCCTTGATGTGGTCATCCACGCTGATCAGTTTGCGCGCCTTGGTGCGGCTCATCACGCGGCCGGCACCGTGGCTGCAGCTGTGGAAGCTGTCCTCGTTGCCCAGCCCGCGCACGATGAAGCTCTTGGCGCCCATGCTGCCCGGGATGATGCCCATCTCGCCCTTGCGTGCACTCACCGCGCCCTTGCGGGTGACCAGTACATCCTTGCCGAAGTGGTGCTCGCGGTTGACGTAGTTGTGGTGACAGTTGACCGCCTCGGCCTGGGCCTCGAACGGCTTGCTGATCACCGTACGCGCGGCCGCAACCACATTGCGCATCATCACCTCACGGTTGATACGGGCGAAACGCTGTGCCCAGTCGACCGCGAACACGTAGTCGCCGTAATGCGCGCTGCCTTCCGGCAGGTACGCCAGGTCCTGGTCCGGCAGGTTGATCATCCAGCGACGCATTTCCTGCTTGGCCAGCTCGATGAAGTAGGTGCCGATGGCATTGCCGACGCCACGCGAGCCGGAGTGCAGCATGAACCACACGCGCTGCGCTTCATCCAGGCATACCTCGACGAAGTGGTTGCCAGTGCCCAGCGTTCCCAGGTGCTTGAGGTTGTTGGTGTTCTTCAGCTTGGGGTGGCGCTCGCAGATCAGGGCGAAGTCGGCAGCAAGCTGCGACCAGCCTTTCACCGCCAGCTCCGGTGCGGTGTCCCAGCTGCCCTTGTCGCGGCCGCCACGGGTCACGCTGCGGCCGTGCGGCACTGCGCGCTCGATCGCGCTGCGCAGCGCCGACAGGTTGTCCGGCAGGTCGCTGGCGGTCAGCGTGGTGCGGGTGGCGATCATGCCGCAGCCGATATCCACGCCGACGGCTGCCGGGATGATGGCGCCGATGGTCGGTACCACCGAGCCCACGGTTGCGCCCTTGCCCAGGTGGACGTCGGGCATCACCGCCACCCACTGATGGATGAAGGGCAGGCGCGCGATGTTCTTCAGCTGCTCGCGGGCTTCGTCTTCCAGTGGCACGCCGCGCGTCCACAGCTTGATCGGTGCCGCACCCGGCTCCTGGATCACGTTGTAATTGGTGTCGTTCATTGATGGCTTTCCTGTCATCTTCAAATCAAAGGTGCGGTGACAAAGGGGGTGGAACTGTCTGCAGTGCCAGCACAGGGCTGGCAAGGCAGTCGGGACTTGAACCCGACCCCGAAGGGCTTCCAATGTAGTTCCACCTGCATTCACCGCGTGCAACATCTGCAAAAGGTGCCGGCCTGCACGACAAGGTTTGAAGGAACATCCTGCTCTAACCAGACTGAGCTACCGCTGCGTTTCCACAACGGGCGGGATTCGAACCCGCGACCCGGAGCTTAAGAGGCTGTAGTTCCTTCGGCATTCGTGCATGCCGACGTTGAAGCGCTTTCATGCCGAAGCACGAAGTAATACGAACAAGGTGCCGGCAAGTACGACAAGAATGATGGAACGTTTCACCGCTGTGCCACGAGGCAAGGCGGCGATCCTGCTCTATCCACTGAGCTACCGATGCATTGCGGCATCGGGCGGGAATCGAACCCGCGACCTGGAGCGTCAAATGCTGTAGTTCCATCGGCATTCGTACAGACCGACATGAAGGGTGGGAGCAGACGGCAAGGGTTGGACTGACTCTCCGGATTCGAACCGGAATGAACAACCAATGTAGTCAGGCCGGCATCCGCCTTCTCCCATGAAATAGTCTCCAGGCCCGGCCGGCCCCATTGCCGGCCGGGCATCACATCGGCGACATCCGTATCGCCCTTACAAATTCATCGCCGCGATCCGCTCCACCCAGCGCGGACGCTGGGCCGGCGGCAGGCTGGCATTGGCCAACAGCTCGAACACCGCATCGCTGAAACCGCCGATATGCAGCACGTCCTCGCGCTCGACCGTCTGGCTGCTGGCCACCGGCTGCAGATCAATGCAGACCAGCTGCGCCTGCGGGCAACGCGCCTTCAGCGCGGCCCACTCACGCATGGTTGCGGTCTCACGGTTGCCGCGGGTGTCACGCCAGCTTTCGTTGTCCGACACCAGCACCAGCAGATCCACCTGCGCCCGCTTGCGGTTGAGATGCGCCAGCGGTGCGCTTACCGAGGTGCCGCCACCATTGATCGCCAGCTGCCGCGCCAAGGTCATCACGCTGTCACGCGGGTTCAGCTGCTGCGGACGTACCTCGGTGTCGAACGGCAGCACCTGCGCCTGCGGGTGACCGCGCAACACACAGGCCGCGATCAAGGCCGCCACGTCGACGCACCGCGCCGCCGAGCTTGCCCCCTTGCGATAGCCGGTCACCGGCCACTGCATCGAACCGGAGACGTCCACCGCCACAACTACGTTGCCCTGCAATGCCGGCACCGACGCGGTCGCCACTTCCATCGCGTCCTGCAGCGCGTCCAGGATCGAACGCGGCAGTGCCGCACCGGCGTGGTAAGCCATCAGCAGCTGGTAAGGCAGCACCCGCGAGCGGGCGATCTGCTGCGGGTCACGCAGCTTCGCTGCCACTTCAGCCACCATCGCCGCATCCTCAAACACACCGTGACGGGCAAAGGTGTTCAAGTTCATCCGCAGCTGCTGCCAGCTTGAGTTGCGCGCCAGCACCGACCACTGCGCGGCATCCAATGCCAGCGCGCTGTAGTACTGGAACGGCAGGTCCGGCAGCATCCCGCGCGGTTCGCGCTTGAACGCCTCGTAGGCACGCAGTTCCGCTGGCAACAGCGCCTCGTCGTACGGCCCCCCGATCACCCAGGCATACAGCGCCTCACGCGCGGCATCCTGCGGCTTGGGGTGGACCATGCGGATCACATCGGCCAGCGACGGCTGGTTGCCGATCGCAGCGCGGATGATCGCCTTCGGCGAAGCCTGCTCCAGCCACTGCCGCAGCAGGCGCTTCGGCAACGAGCCCAGCGAACGGCGACCCACCCGACCGCTGCGCATGATCTGCACGAAGGTGCGCAGCATGCGACCGTTGTCGACCACATGCGGGAAGGCCGCGGCAAAGGCCTCGCCATCACGCACGCTCAGCAGCGCCAACAGCAGCGCCGGCACGTCCTTCATATGCGCCACACCGTGGGCATAGGCGGCGGTGCGGGCAATGAAGCCGGCATCGACCTCGTTGCACAGCGCCTGCACCTGCTCCAGCTGCGCATCGGCGCTGGCGTAGAAGGTGCTGTTCAAGCAACCGGTGGCGGCGAACAGGGCCAAGGCCGCACGCGGGTCGCGGACATAGGCCGATCCACCGGCTTCGTTGCGCACCGTGGCCTTCGGCAGCAGGGCGCCGCGGAAGGATGCGAACAGATTTGCGTTGGCCATTTCGTGTCTCCTTGGCGGGAACTGCCCGCCGCTTGTCTTGCCCCTATAAACGCAATCGCCGTGCCAACCTTTCTATTCTTCGATCAATTTATTGATTTACAAAGATATTTTTAATTTCCAGGAGAAGATTCGCGCATCCACGATGCGGACCTACGTATACTTTGAGCGCGCCTTTTATAGGAATGGATATGTCCAAGCGTCAGGTCATCTTCGGCATGCTCGGCACCCAGCTCGATTCGGGCAGCGGCCCCGGCCGCTGGGAGAAATGGCGGCCCACGGTCGCCCTGGGCATGCACGAGGACTTCCAGCCCGACCGCATCGAGCTGATGCTGGACCAGCGCCGCTTCAGCCGGCTGGCCAAACTGGTGCAGGAGGACCTGGCGCTGGTATCACCCAGCACCGAGCTGCGCCTGCACGACACCTATCTGGTCGACCCCTGGGAATTCGAAGGCGTCTACGCACGCCTGCATGACTTCCTGGCGAGCTATCCCTTCCAGCCGGACGAGGAGGACTACTACGTCCACATCACCACCGGCACCCACGTCACCCAGATCTGCTGGTTCCTGTTGACCGAAAGCCGGCACTTCCCCGGCCGCCTGCTGCAGACCTCGCCGCCGCGCAAGCAAGCCAATGGCGACCCCGGCAGCCACACCGTGATCGACCTGGACCTGTCGCGCTACGACCACATCGCCCAGCGCTTCGCCCAGCAGCAACTGCAGGACCGCGACCTGCTCAAGAGCGGCATCGCCACCCGCAACCCGGGTTTCAACCGGATGATCGAGCAGATCGAGAAAGTCGCGACGCGCTCGCACGCACCGATGCTGCTGACCGGCCCCACCGGTGCCGGCAAGAGCCAGCTGGCCAAGCGCGTGTTCGAGCTGAAGAAGCTCAAGCACCAGCTGCCCGGGCGTTTCGTCGAGGTGAATTGCGCCACCCTGCGTGGCGATGGCGCGATGAGCACCTTGTTCGGCCACACCAAGGGCGCCTACACCGGCGCCAGCAGCGACCGCGCCGGCCTGCTGCGCTCAGCCCATCAGGGCCTGCTGTTCCTCGACGAGATCGGCGAGCTGGGTGCGGACGAGCAGGCCATGCTGCTGCGCGCACTGGAAGAGAAGCGCTTCCTGCCGGTGGGCAGTGACCGCGAGGTGGAAAGCGACTTCCAGCTGATTGCCGGCACCAACCGCGACCTGCAGCACGATGTCCGCCAAGGCCGCTTCCGCGAGGACCTGCTGGCACGCCTGAACCTATGGACTTACCAACTACCCGGCCTTGCCGAACGCAGCGAGGACATCGAGCCCAACCTGGAATTCGAACTGGAGCGCTGGTCACGCGAGCAGCACGAACGCGTGCGCTTCAACGCCGAAGCGCGTAGCCGCTATCTGACATTCGCCACCAGCAGCGAAGCTGCATGGCGCGGCAACTTCCGCGATCTGGGCGCCAGTGTTGTGCGCATGGCGACACTGGCCAATGCCGGCCGCATCCAGACCGATGGCGTTGACGAGGAGATAAACCGCCTGCGCACGCAATGGCATGGCGGCGATGATGCATCGCCGCTGCAGGCATTGATGGGTGATGCAGCGAACCAGCTGGACCGCTTCGACCGCGTGCAGTTGGAGGAAGTGGTACGCGTCTGCCTGCGCTCAAAAACCCTGTCAGCAGCTGGCCGTGAACTGTTCGCGGTATCGCGTACCCAACGCGCCAGCACCAACGACGCCGACCGCCTGCGCAAATACCTGGCCAAGTTCGATCTGGACTGGGAGCAGCTGAGGAATCACGCAACCCAACTGTAGTGCCGAGCCATGCTCGGCAGCTCTCCACTCAGACAATGGGCACCGACAAACCGCCGGCACCCATCACCAAATCAAATCACTGTCAGATTTGCATATGCCATCACCAGCCACTTGCTGCCGGCGTCGGCGAACTCGACCTGCACGCGAGCATGCTGGCCGTTACCTTCGTAGTCGGTGACCATGCCTTCGCCGAACTTCGGGTGATTCACCAACGCACCGAGCTTGATTGGCGGTGCTTCGATATTGGCGTGGCCGCCCATCGACCGGCTTGCACCAAGCGAAGCCGGGCGCGAGACCTGCACCTTGGGGCGCACTTCGTTGAGCAGCTCGCGCGGGATCTCGCGCAGGAAGCGTGACGGCAGGCTGTAATTGTCCTGGCCGTGGATGCGGCGCGATTCGGCATAGCCCAGCACCAGCTTCTGCCGCGCGCGGGTGATGCCGACATAAGCCAGACGGCGCTCCTCTTCCAGACGCCCGCTTTCTTCCAGCGAGCGTGCGCTGGGGAACAGGCCCTCTTCCATGCCAGCCAGGAACACCAGCGGGAACTCCAGGCCCTTGGCCGAGTGCAGCGTCATCAGCTGCACCCCTTCTTCACCTGCCTGTGCCTGGCCTTCGCCAGCTTCCAGCGAGGCATAGGACAGGAACGCAACCAGCTCGCTCATGTCCTCGGCACCTTCTTCGATATCGTCCTCGCGACGCACGAAGCGCGATGCCACCGAAATCAATTCGTCGAGGTTGTCGGTACGCGATTCCGAATCCAGCGCGTTGCGGCTTTCCTTGCCCCAATGTTCACGCAGCGCCGAACGCGACAGCACATGATCGATGCGCTCGGACAGATCCATCTCGCCGGTCTCGGCGGTGATCTGCTGCACCAGGTTGATGAAGCCGGCCAAGGCATTCTTCGCGCGCGAGGTCAGGTCGGTGCCCTGCGTGGCCAGCATCGCCGCTTCCCACAATGGCAGCGCCTGCTGGCGCGCAATGCGTCGCACTTCGTCCAAGGTGCGCTCGCCGATGCCGCGCGTCGGCGTGTTCACCGCGCGCTCGAAGGCCGCATCGTCGTTGCGATTGGTCATCAAACGCAGGTAAGCCAGCGCGTCCTTGATTTCGGCACGCTCGAAGAAGCGCATGCCGCCATACACGCGGTACGGCACCTGCTCGCTGAGCAGCGCTTCTTCGAAGGCACGCGACTGTGCGTTGCTGCGGTAGAGCACGGCGACGTCGCCGTAGCTGCCACCATCACGCACCCACTGCCGCGCACGCTCGACCAGGTAACGCGCCTCGTCCATTTCGTTGTAGGCGGCAAACAGATCGATCGGATCACCGTCGCCGCTGTCGGTCCACAGCTGCTTGCCGATGCGGTCCGGGTTGTGCGCGATCACCGCATTGGCGGCGCCAAGGATGTTGGCGGTGGAGCGGTAGTTCTGCTCCAGGCGGATGGTCTGCGCGCCAGGGAAATCCTTGAGGAAGCGCTGCACGTTCTCGACCTTGGCGCCGCGCCAGCCGTAGATGGCCTGGTCATCGTCACCGACCACGAACACATGCGCGCTGTCGCCGGCCAGCACGCGCACGAAGGCGTACTGGATGGCATTGGTGTCCTGGAATTCGTCGACCAGGATCTCGCGGAAGCGGGCGCGGTAATGCGCCAGCAGCGCCGGGTTGTCGCGCAGCAGTTCATGCGCGCGCAGCAGCAGCTCGGCGAAGTCGACCAGGCCGGCGCGGTCACAGCGCTCCTGGTAGGCCGCATAGGCCTGGCGCAGGGTTTCGCCCCACTGGTCATGCGGCTCGGGCTGGATGTGCTGCGGACGGCGGCCTTCATCCTTCTGCGTATTGATCCACCACATCACCTGCTTGGGCGGGTACTTGCTGTCGTCCAGCTCAAGCTGCTGGACCACGCGCTTGACCATGCGCAGCTGGTCGTCCGAATCCATCACCTGGAAGGCTTCGGGCAACCTGGCATCGGCCCAGTGCAGGCGCAGCAGACGATGTGCCAGGCCGTGGAAGGTGCCGATCCACATGCCGCGGCTGCCCTTGCTCAGCTGCAGGTCGATACGGTGGCGCATTTCGCCGGCCGCCTTGTTGGTGAAGGTAACCGCGAAAATGCCGTGCGCGGGCACGCCACAGACTTCGGTGAGCCAGGCGATGCGATGGATAAGCACGCGCGTCTTGCCGGAACCGGCGCCGGCAAGAATCAGGTGGTGACCAAGAGGCGCGGAAACGGCCTCGCGCTGGGCTGCGTTCAGCCCGTCGAGCAGGTGGGAGACATCCATGCGCCCATTTTACGGGAAGGCGTCCCGGTAGTGCCGAGCCATGCTCGGCAAGGGCTTTACCAGGAACCAGTTTTGCAGGAGCGGCGTAAGCCGCGAAGCCGGCAGTGTTGGAAAGGCCTTAAGAGCCAACCCCTCCCCAACCCTCCCCTTTGCTGCGCAAAAGGGAGGGGGCAACAGCATTACAGCGCTTGTTTTGCTGCCGCTGCCGCCTGCCCACGCAATTCAGGAATGGCCAGGCTTTCCCACAGGCTGCCAATACGCAGGCTGCCCAACACCTGCACGCGCGGCTCGACCACGCCATCGGCGTCGATCAAGCTGCCATCCGGCGCTGTATCCAGACCAATCCCATGCGGGCCGGCGCGGCCCACGCCACTGCCGAGCAACTGCTGCAGCAGCGGATTGCGCATCGCCTGGGCACGCATCTCCACGCCGGTGGCATTGACCACGCATTGCACTTCCAGCTGCAGCGGCTGACGCCAACGGTCCTGTGCGGTCAGACGTACGCAGGCGCCTTCGGCAACGGCAGTTTCCAGGCGACCACGATGCAACAGCAGCCGATCAGCTTTCTGCAGCTCCAGCAGCTGCGCATGCAACGGCGCGGCGATACGGTGGCGATGTACATCCCAGTAGCGCACCACATGGCGCAGGAAACGCCGCTGGTCGTCGAATGAGAGGGTTTGCCACAGCCGTTGACCCAGCGGACGGATACGCTCCATCACGCTCTGCCACGGGATATCACGCGCTGCCGCTTCGGCCGCATGACATCGCAGCGCATGCATGCGCTGGCGAAGGTTCATTGCCAACAATGGCTCGGGATCGTAGTCGGCCGCAGCGCCCTTGGCATGCGGCAACGGCAGCAGCGCATGCCGCGACAGCACGTGGATACGGCCGCGATGACCATTGGCCTGCAGCGTTGCCACGCTGTCGGCCATGCTCAGCCCGGAACCGATGATCGCCACGTCAGCGTTGTCCGCAATGCCGTCGAGTGCCGGGTAATCCCAGGCTTCCACGCGCTTGCCGTCGGCCAGGCCGCTGGCCCCGCGCGCCGGCAACGGCCGCAGCGCATTGCCCACCGCCAGAATCACCCGGCCAGCCTGCAGTGGTCGGCCCGAATCCAGGGTCAGCAGTACGCCTTCGTCATTCGGCTGCAGTGTCTGTACCCGTGCAGCCAGAATCTCGAACTGCGCAGGGCTGGCGTCCACCGCCTGCTGCAGACGGTGGCGCAGGTAGTCGGCGTAAAAACGACGCGACACGAACTGCCCGGCCAACTGTTCCCGCGACAGCCCAGGAAAGGCCTGCACTTCACACAGGTAGTCGAGGAAATCCTCGGGTTGTTCAGGAAAGCCGCTCATCTTGGCGGTCGGCACGTTCAGCACGTGCTCGTCGCGGGTGGTGGCATAGGCCACGCCGCGGGCCAGCGGCAGGTTCGGCTCGATCACCAGCAGGCGCAGCGGCTGGCTTGCGCCGCGCAGTACGCCGATGGCAGCGAGTACGCCGGCGGCGCCACCACCAATGATGGCCAGGTCACACAATGCAGGGGTATCGATAACACTCATCTGCCCGATTGTAGGCGATGCGGTACCCCGGCCTGATGCTGCAGGGGCATGTATTTATGCTTGCAGGGCGGGAACTTTTTCACGGCCCTGAAACACAAAACCCGCCTTTCGGCGGGTTCTGCTTGGAACAGCAGCTCAAACAATCCGTGAGGATTACTTGATCTTGCCTTCCTTGTACATCACGTGCTTGCGAACAACCGGATCGTACTTGAGGAATTCCATCTTCCCCGGGGTGTTCTTCTTGTTCTTGTCGGTCGTATAGAAGTGGCCGGTACCGGCCGAGGAAATCATACGGACCTTATCGCGCTTGCCTGCCATGATCGTCTACTCCTCAGACCTTTTCGCCGCGCGCACGCAGCTCAGCCAGAACGGAATCGATACCGTTCTTGTCGATGGTGCGCAGTGCATGCGCGGAAACACGAAGCTTGATCCAGCGGTTCTCGCTGGCAACCCAGAAACGACGCTCGTGCAGGTTCGGCATGAAACGACGACGGGTCTTGTTGTTGGCGTGCGAGACGTTGTTACCCGTCTGCACTCGCTTGCCGGAAACTTGGCATACGCGGGACATTGCGCACCTCGGTAATGTTGATGACTTCCTTAGCCAGGAAGACGGCGGCCCCGGCGGTTACCCGCCACGCGTCATGGGAATCAAAGGGTTACGCTGACGAGGATGACCAGATGACGTGTTCCCGGCCACCGATCCGGAGAATTCCGGACACAGCGAGCCGCGTATTATGCCCAGACCCGGTGGTGCTTGCAAATCCAAGCCCGTGCAGACGGCCCTACGCCCATTCAGGCTGAACGCAGTTCCCGCCATGCGGCCAGCGCCACCTTCCAGGCCGAGCGCAGGAACAGCAGCAACAAAGCCACTGCAATCAGCAGATCCGGCCAGCCGGCGCCGAAGACCCAGACCGCCAGCGCGGCCAGAATTACCGCACAGCCCTCGTAGACGTCATTCAGCGAACAGGCCCAGGCCGACGCCAGGTTGATGTCGCCCTGCCGGTATGGCCATAGCAGGCGCAGGCAGAACAGATTGGCGGCCAGATTAAGCAGCGCGGCGATGCCCATGCTCTCGAACAGCGGCAGATGCGGATGCGCCAGCTTCCAGGCGATGCCTGCGGCGACCGCGATTGCCGCGCACAGGATGAAGACCGCCTTGAGCATAGCCACGCGCGCCTTGGCGGCGAGGCTGGCGCCGACCACGGCCAGACTGAGTGCGTAGGTAAGTGCGTCACCGAGGTTGTCCAGGCTGCCGGACAGCAATGAGGCCGAACCGCTGTGCCAGGCGGCGAGCATCATCATCACGAAGGTGATCAGGTTGATCGCAAGCACCTGGTACAGCACGCGGCGCTGCTGCGCCTGCATGCGCTCGACTTCCAGGGTTTTGCCGCAGCCGCAACAGTCGCTCATCTTGGTTCCGGGGGAAGGGCTCTGCCGGATTATCGCGCTGATATGCGCGGGCTTGTAGAGATGGGTGAAACAACGGCCAAGGCTGAAGCGGTAGTGCCGAGCCATGCTCGGCAGGGGCCTTACCAGCGAAAAGCTTGCCCTCACCCCAACCCCTCTCCCGTGAACGGGAGAGGGGCTTTAAGCGAAGCAGAAGCTTCAAGCCAAGGCCAAAGCAAAAGCAAAAACCGAAGCCGAAGCAAAAAACTCAAGCCACACAGGCGCTACTTTCCGTTGCGGTGCAGCCAGCGGTACAGCACCGGCAACACCAGCAGGGTCAGCAGGGTGGACGAGACGATACCGCCGATCACCACCGTTGCCAGCGGCCGCTGCACTTCCGAACCCGCACCCACATTGAACGCCATCGGTACGAAGCCCAGCGATGCGACCAGCGCGGTCATCAACACCGGTCGCAAACGGCCCAGTGCGCCTTCGCGCACGGCCACATCCAGGCTGCGACCCTGCTCGCGCAGGTGACGGATGAAGCTGATCATCACCAGACCATTGAGCACCGCCACACCGGACAGCGCGATGAAACCAACGCCCGCCGAAATCGACAAGGGAATGCCACGCATCGCCAGCGCCAATACCCCACCGGTCAAGGCCAGCGGCACACCGCTGAACACGATGCTGGCATCACGCGCCGAACCGAAGGCCCAGAACAGCAAGGCGAAGATCAGCAGCAAGGTCACCGGCACCACGACCGCCAGACGCTGGCTGGCCGAGATCAACCGCTCGAAGCTGCCGCCGTATTCCACCCAGTAGCCGGCCGGTACCTTTACCTGCGTGCCGATGGCCTGCTGCAGCTCGCTGACGAAGCCACCCAGATCGCGATCACGCACATTGGCGGTGATCACGATGCGGCGCTTGCCGTTGTCGCGGTTGATCTGGTTCGGGCCTTCGCTGCTTTCGATACGCGCCAACTCACGCAGCGGCACCGTGCGCGCATCGCCACTGCGCCAGCCACCCGCACGGCTGGATTCATCCGCACTGTCCTGTGCCAACGCAGGTTCCAGCGACACCGGCAGATCGGCCAGCGCCGCCGGGTCCTGGCGGATGCTTTCCGGCAGGCGCACGACGATATCGAAGCGTCGATCACCTTCGAACAACTGCCCGGCCACACGCCCGCCAACCGCGGTGGAAACAGTGGACTGCAGCTGGCCCGGGTT
Source organism: Stenotrophomonas sp. STEN021 (assembly GCF_056760175.1). Lineage (NCBI taxonomy): Bacteria > Pseudomonadati > Pseudomonadota > Gammaproteobacteria > Lysobacterales > Lysobacteraceae > Stenotrophomonas > Stenotrophomonas sp. STEN021. The sequence continues at coordinate 17,707 of NZ_JBRREH010000041.1, forward strand.
GAGCCCGTAACCCGCCAATGCAGAGCGGTTTGGCGTAACCGTCAACAACGGCAAGCCACTGGTCTCCTCCAGGCGCACATCGGCCGCACCCGGCACCTTGGTGGCCACTGCGGCGATGCGCTGGCCGACCTGCGCCAGGGTCTCCATGTCGTCACCGAACAGCATCACCGCCACGTCGGCACGCACGCCCGAGATCAACTCGTTCATGCGCATCTGGATCGGCTGGGTGAACTCGTAGTTGTTGCCCGGCAGCTCCTCCACCGCCGCTTCCAGTTCGGCCAGCAGCTGGCTGCGCGGCTTGCGCGGGTCCGGCCATTGTTTGCGCGGCTTCATCATGATGAAGGTGTCGGCGACCGATGGCGGCATCGGGTCGGAGGCGACTTCCGGCGTGCCGATCTTGGAGAACACCTTCTCCACTTCCGGCACCTGCTGCAGGCGTGCTTCGACCTGCTTCTGCATGTTCACCGATTGGGTGAGGCTGGTGCCGGGGATGCGCATGGCGTGCATGGCGACATCGCCCTCATCGAGGTTGGGCACAAACTCGCTGCCCAGCCGCGTTGCCAGCAAGCCGCAGCCAACCACCAGCACCAGCGCACCGGCAACCACCAATCGCCCACGTCGCATCACCCAAGCCAACAGCGGCTCGTAACGCGCACGCAGCCAAGCCATCAGCCGGTTTTCCTTTTCCTCCACGCGACCGCCGAGGAACATCGCAATCGCCGCGGGAACGAAGGTCAGCGACAACAACATCGCGCCGCTCAACGCCAGCACCACGGTGATCGCCATCGGGTGGAACATTTTTCCTTCAACGCCGGTCAACGCGAAGATAGGCAGGTAGACCGCGGTGATGATGCCCAGGCCGAACAGGCTGGGGCGGATGACTTCGGCGGTGGCGCTGGCGGTTTCGGCGAAACGCTCCTCGCGGGTCATCGCCCGGCCCAGCGCGTGCGTGCGCTCGCCAAAGCGGCGCAGGCAGTTCTCGATGATGATCACCGCACCATCAACAATCAGGCCGAAGTCCAACGCACCAAGACTCATCAGATTGGCAGAGACGCCGCCACGCGCCATGCCGGTCAGGGTGAACAGCATCGCCAGCGGAATCACCGCGGCGGTGATCAGCGCCGCACGGAAGTTGCCCAACAGCAGGAACAACACCACGATCACCAGCAGCGCGCCTTCCAGCAGGTTCTTGGCGACGGTCTGGATGGTGCGATCAACCAGCGCAGTACGGTCATAACTGGCGGTGACGGTGACGCCTTCAGGCAGGCTGCGCTGCGCCTGTTCCAGCTTGGCCGCAGCGGCCTGCGCCACATCGCGGCTGTTGGCACCTACCAGCATGACTACCGTACCCATCACCACTTCGTGGCCATTCTGGGTGGCGGCACCGCTGCGCAGCTCCGGCCCTTCGGCCACATCGGCGACGTCATGCACATGGATCGGCACGCCCTCGCGGCGGGCCAGCACGATGTTGCCGATTTCCTCCAAACCAGCGACTTGTCCGGGCACACGCACCAGGAACTGCTGGCCGTTGCGCTCGATGTAACCGGCGCCGATGTTCTGGTTGTTGCCTTCCACGGCTTCGGCAACATCATCCAGGGTGAAGCCCAGCGCACGCAGCTTGGCCGGATCCGGGGTGATGTGGATCTGCCGCTGATAGCCACCAATCGTATTGACCTCGGTGACGCCTGGCACGTTGCGTAGCTGCGGCCGCACCACCCAGTCCTGCAGCGTGCGCAGGTCGGTGGCGGTATATGGCGAACCATCGGGTTTGCGCGCCTTGGGATCGGCGTCGATGGTGTACATGAAGATTTCGCCCAAACCCGTCGCGATTGGTCCCAGCTGCGGGTCCAGGCCCTCCGGCAACTGTGACTTCACCTGCTGCAGGCGTTCGGCAACCTGTTGGCGGGCGAAGTACAGATCGGTGCCGTCCTTGAACACCACCGTCACCTGCGACAGGCCGTAGCGCGACAGTGAGCGCACCTGTTCGAGTTTCGGCAGACCCGCCATCACCGTTTCCACCGGATAAGTGATGCGCTGTTCAGTCTCCAGCGGCGAATAGCCATCGGCAGCGGTGTTGATCTGTACCTGGACGTTGGTGATGTCGGGCGTGGCGTCGATGGACAGGCGGGTGAAGCTCCAGCTGCCAATCGCGATCAAGGCCAGGGTAAGCACCATCATCATCCAGCGATGGGCGATGGCGCTGCGGATGATGCGCTCAAGCATGGCGGCACCCTCCAGCTTGCATACACTGATCAATGTTCATGCGCGGCCCCCGCCTTGCCGATATCGGCCTTGACCACATAGCTCTGCTCGACCACGACCTGCTCGCCAACGCGCAGGCCGTCCTTGACTTCGACCTTGCCGGCATCGCGTGCACCCAACACCACCGGGCGCGCGCTATAGGTGTCACCTTCACGTACGAACACCACGTCACGGCCTTCCATGGTCTGCAGTGCGGAGAGCGGCACGACCACCGCAGCAGGCTGCATCGCCACCACGATGCGCGCCTTCACCGCCGCGCCGGGTCGCCACAAGCCGTCGTCATTGCGCACGCTGGCACGGGCCACGGTGCTCTGGCTTGCAGTGGCAGTGCCGGGCAGCACGCGTTCCAGCGTGGTGCTCTGGCTGACGCCATCGGTCATGCGGGTGACCGTGACCGGCACGCCGGCGGTGATGTGCTGGGTGTCGTTGCCGAAGATATGCAGGTCCACCCACAGCTCGGACAGGTCGCCGATCTCGAACAGCGGTGTGCCCTCGCCCGCGACCGCGCCCACCTGTGCCTGCCGCGACAGCACAACGCCGCTGATCGGCGCGCTGACACTATAAGTAGTCAGGCTGAGGTTGCTGTCGATGCTGGCCAGGGTCTGGCCGGCACTGACCCGGTCGCCCACATTGGCCCGCAGCGTGCGCACCGGCCCGGGGAAGCGTGCAGTCACCTGGGCGACGCGACCGTCCACTGGCGTCAACAAACCCTGAACTTCGTGCTCGTCGGCGATGGTACCGGCCTGCACGGCAGCGCTGCGGATGCCGGCCTGCTCGGCCATGGCAGCCTTGATGGTGGTGCTGTCGGTCTCGCCTTCCTCACCCTCTTCGTGCGCGTGACCGTCTGCGTCACCGCCCTTTTCCTCATCGTGGTCGTGGCCAGCTTCCTCTGCTGCGCCCGCGCCAGCTTCAGCAGCCGGCTTTGCACCGCAGCCGACCAGCAACAAACTCATTGCCAGCACGCCGGCAGCTACAACATTCATAGGACGGCTCATCGTGCGTTCTCCACGGCAGCGGTTGCATCGGTGGCCAGCATTCCCTGGCCGGTGAGGCGCTGGATCTCGATCAGCGCGGTCTGTGCGGCGATGGCTGCGTCCAACTGGCGCTGCCGCGATTCAATGCGCATGGCCTGCAGCTGCGCCCACTCCATGTAGCTGGCGGCACCGGCGCGCCAGGCCTGCTCGGCGGCACGCTCGGCCTTCTGCAACTGCGGCAGTACATCCGCCTGCATGCGCTGAACTTCCAGACGTGCGGTGACATAGCGACCGTGTGCCTCGGCCAGGGTGGCGTAGAGCTGCTGCTGACGGGCCTGGCGCTGATAGGGAAGCAGGGCGAGATCGGCTTCTGCCTCGCGGATTTCCGGCGCGGCACGGCGGGCGCTGCCCAGCGGGATGCTGAAGCCACCGACCAGCGAGGTCGCGTTGTCGGCGCGGCTGTTGCGCACGCCCACCTGCCAGTTCCAATCCGGACGGCTGCGGGTGCGCACCAGTTGCAGCTGCGCCTCGCGGATACGCTGTTCGCCGAGCAGTTCGGCCAGCTCCGGTGCGCGCTGCAGATCTTCATTGAGCAATGCGAAATCACGCAGTGCTGGCAGTTGCAGCGCATCGCCACTCACCGTATTGAAGTCAGGGGTGCGTGCGCCCCACAACGCGGCCAGCGACAGCCGCGCTGCGCCTGCTTCTTCGATGGCACGATCGCGATCCAGTTCGGCCTGCGCCAGCATTGCCTGCGCGGTGAACAGCACCGACTCCGGCGAAGCACCTGCCTGCAACCGCAGGCGCGCGGCAGCGACGGCACGGCGGCGCTGCTCGATGTCCGTATTGGCGATCTGCAACGCTGATTGCGCCTGCGCTACGGCGAGGTAGCGGCGCGCGGTTTCGGCAAGCAGATCGAGCCTGGCGGTGGCACGCTGCGGTGCCAGTGCATCGATATTGGCCTGGGCCAACATGCGGCGGGCATCAAGCTTGTCGCCACGCTCCAGTACGCCGGACAGGCTGACCGTCGCTTCGGCGCCCTGCACGCCGCGGGTATCACCGCTGCCGAGCAGGTTCTCCAGTTCCACGCCCAGCTGCATCGGCGGACGCAGCAACGCGGCGTCGCGGCGGGCTTCAAGCACGGGGCGCTGCGCATCGATCAGGCGCAGTTCGGGGTGATCAAGGGCAACGCGGACGATGGCATCGTCCAGCGTCAACGGCACAGCAGACGCCGGCGCCTGCGCATACGCGCGCGGCACCAGCGCAAAGGCGACAACCGCCGCCAGGCGCATCCACATGGGTTTCTCCAGATAGCAGGTTCAGACGTGGGGACCGGCCAGGGGACCGGGACGTCAGACGGCTATCGGGGGGCGGAACAGACTCTCGGTCGGGTGCGAGACCCGTTGCGTGCCAAAGGTGGCCACTGCTTGTTGTGCAGGCGGCGATGCCACGATCCAGGCAGGGGTAACGGTAGGCAGCACGCCACCGTGGCCGTGGCAGTCCACGCAATGCACCAAGGCGTGCAGCAGTGCATTGGCGCTGTCTTCGGCATCCGGGGCCGTGGCCAGCTTGCTGTCGTCGTGCTCATGCACGTCGGCACCGATGTCGCTGTGCGCCAGCATGTGGATGTCGGTCAGTGCTGCGGCCAGCGAAGTGCCGAATACGCCAAGGCCGACCAGCGCCAGCATCAGCAGGCGTAGCAGGTGGAGGCGGCGGTGGCGCAGGGCGTGCAGCATCGGCGCAGGTTAGCGGGTGCTTGATGGGTTACACAATCGCAGTGTGGTTGCGGCGGTTCAGGTGTGGGCTGTTGCCTCTCCCCTTTGGCGCAGCCAAGGGGGAGGTTGGGAGGGGGTGGCTTTGCTTGTGGCTTTCGCTTGTTGCTTTGGGTCACTGCGAAGAGCACCCCTCCCCAACCCGCCCGGCCCGAAGGCACAGCCTTCGGTCGTTCATCAGGCCGCGCGCCAGTGGCGCGCAAGCAGGCCTTCTTCACCCCCTTGGCTGCGCCAAAGGGAGGGAGCTAGAAGCACCCCTCCCCAACCCTCCCCTGCGCGTTGCGCAAGGGAGGGAGCAAAGCACTCACTTCGCCGCTTTGCGCTCGGCGATATAGGCCTGGATCTGCTGCTCAAGCACCGGCAGCGGCACCGAGCCCTGCTTGAGCACGGCGTCGTGGAAGCCCTTGATGTCGAACTTGTCGCCCAGTTCCTTCTCGGCCTGCGCGCGCAGCTTGACGATGGTGATCTCGCCCAGCTTGTAGCTCAGCGCCTGTGCCGGCCAGGAAATGTAGCGGTCCACTTCGGTGGTGACTTCGTGCTCGCTGAGCGCGGTGTGGTCACGCAGGTAGGCGATCGCGCGGTCGCGGTCCCAGCCGTAGTGGTGCACACCGGTGTCGATCACCAGGCGGCAGGCACGCCACATTTCATAGGTCAGGCGGCCGAAGTCTTCGTACGGGGTCTGGTAGATGCCCATGTCGACGCCGAGCTTCTCGGTGTACAGGCCCCAGCCCTCGCCATAGGCCGAGATATAGGCGGTGCGGCGGAACTCGGGCTGGCCGGTCTGCTCGGCGGCGAGTGCGCCCTGCAGGGCGTGGCCCGGGTCGGACTCATGCAGGGTCAGTGCCGGCAGGTTGTACAGCGGGCGCGCCGGCAGGTTGTAGGTATTGAGCCAATAGGTGCCCATGCCGCCACGGCCGGCGGTCCAGAACGGGGCGATATCCGGCGGCACCGGCACGATGGTGAAGCGCGCGCGCGGCAAGGTCATGTACTTGCCGATCACGCCGTCCACGCGCTTGGAGATCCACGCCGCACGCCACAGCAGTTCGTCCGGCGTCTTGGCGTAGAACTGCGGGTCGGTACGCAGGAATTCGAGGAAGTCAGCGAAGCGGGTCTGCTCGCTCTTACCCTTGAAGCCCACCTTGTCGATGATGGCGTTCATTTCCTGCTGGATGCGGTTCACCTCGGCCAGGCCCTGCGCATGGATCTGCTGCGGGCTCAGGTCCAGCGTGGTGTATTCGCGGATCTGCTGGCGGTAGAACTCCTTGCCGCCCGGCATTTTCTCGGCCGCCAGGGTGGTGCGCGACTGCGGCACGTATTCCTGCCGGTAGAAAGTCAGCAGCTTGCCAAAGGCCGGCACCACGCTGCCGCTGATGGCCTGCCTGGCATCGGCCTGCAGCTTGGCCTGCTCGGCGGCAGGAATGCTGTTGGGCAGCTTCTTCAGCGGCTCGTACAACGGCGACTCGGTCGGGTCCTTCAACTCGGCCACGGTCGAGATCGACACATCGCGCCCTTCCAGCACCGCACGCGGCACGCTGAAACCACGGGCAAGACCGGCGCGCATATTGACCATCTGCTGGTCGAAGTAACGCGGCACATCGTTCAAGCGCGCGATGTAGTTGCGGTAGTCATCCGCGGTCTTCATCTCGCGGCGGGCCATGAAGCTGAGGTTGGACCAGAACGAGGAATCCGAATTGAACGGCATCTCGTAACTACCCAGGCGCACTTCATCGGCCAGGCTTTCGACCTGGTAGTGATAGATGGCGTAGTTGATCTGGTTTTCGGCGGAGAGCTTGCTCGGGTCAATCGCCTTGAGCTTGCCCAGCACCTCGTCCCATACCTTCAGCCGTGCCTGCTGGGCAGCGGCGCTGACATCGGGCAGACGCGTGCTGTTGGCCGGGGCATCACTGTCTTCGCTGGCTTCACCGCCACCGGTCTGGCGCCAGGCCCATTCCTTCTCGTAGATGGCCTTGAACTGCTCATCCAGCGATTGGGTGGCCAGCGTGGCCGGGGCCGACGGTGCGGCGGCAAAGGCCGGGGTGGCGCTCAGGCCAAGGGTGAGCAGCAGCGCAACGGTCAACGGCGATTTCACGATCGGTATTCCCCAGGTGATTCATTCACCCCGATCATCGCATTGAAGCTACCGCCCGACCTAGACGGATTCGGGCAGCAAACCGCCGGATTTGGGCACAGTCACCCGCTCAGTGGCTGGCCTTGTCACGCTGCCAGCCGCGGTGCTTGATGTCCAGGCGCAGGCTGTAGAGCGCGGTGAACGCCGGGAACAGGTTCTGCACCACCCCCACCGCATCCTGCTTGGAGGAGAACAGGAAGTAGCTCAGCGTCATCAGGCTGCCGAGCACGCTCATGTACCAGAACAGGCGCGGGATCACCGGCTTTCCGGCCCGCCGCGAGGCCACGAACTGCACCAGCCAGCGGCCGCCGAACATCAACGCGCCGGTCAGGCCGATCAGCTTCCACGGCGACATGTGCAGGCCGGTCCACTCCAGCCACACCAGCGGTTGGTTCATGAACTCCATGCTCAGAACTCTTCCACCGCGGTGCGCTTGGAACGGGTGATCAGCCAGGCCACGCCACGCAGGTCGCGGATGCCGACCAGGGCGCGGCCGAGGTTGTTGTACTTGGACACGCCGGCGGTGCGGTGACGGTGATTGACCGGCACGCTGACGGTCTTCCAGCCCGCACGCTGCATCAGCGCCGGCAGGTAGCGGTGCATATGGTCGAAGTACGGCAGGTCGAGGAAGGCGGCGCGCTCGAACAGCTTGATGCCGCAGCCGGTGTCCGGGGTGTCATCGCGCAGCATGCGCGCACGGATGGCATTGGCCCACTTGCTGGCCCAGCGCTTGCTGCCCGAATCCTGGCGGTTGACGCGCCAGCCGGCGAACAGCCTGACCTGCGGTTCGGCCTTGGCGTGTGCGGCCAGCAGCTTGGGAATATCGGCAGGGTCGTTCTGGCCGTCGCCATCGAGGGTGGCGATCCACGGCGCGCGTGCGGCCTTGACGCCGGTGCGCACTGCCGTGCTCTGCCCGCTCTGGCTGACGTGGTGCAGCACCCGCAGCTCCGGGTTGGTGGTCTTCAGCGCCTGCAGGACCTGCAGGCTGTCGTCCTTGGAGTTGTCGTCGACGTAGACGATCTCGAAATCGATCTGGCCGCGCAGCGCGGCGGTGATTTCGTTGACCAGCGGGGTGACGTTGTCGCGTTCGTTGAAGACGGGAACAACCACTGAGAGGCTGGGCTGGTTCATTGCTGATTCCGCAGGTTGTGCATTTGAAGAAAGGTCACGCATTTTCCAAAACTCAACTTAGCGGAACGTGAGTCAGGCGCGCGACCCGAAGTAGGTACGGCACCACTCCACCACCGGTGGCAGGCCCAGCTCGATCGGCGTGTTCGGCGCGTAGCCGAAGGCCGCCTGCGCGCGCGCGGTATCAGCCATGGTTTCCACCATGTCGCCCGGCTGCATCGGCTTGTAGACCTTGCGCGCCGGGTGCCCCGCGGCCGAGGCGATCACGTCGATGAAATGTTCCAGCTCCACCGGAGTGTGGTTGCCCAGGTTGAATACCTGGTGAGGGGTAGCCTGGGCGGAGGGGTGCGACAGCGCACCGAGGATACCGGTAACGATGTCAGAAACATGTGTGAAGTCGCGCCGCATATGGCCGTTGTTGAACACATCGATGCTGCGCCCGGCCAGCACCGCGCGCGAGAACAGCAGCGGCGCCATGTCCGGCCGGCCCCAGGGGCCATACACGGTGAAAAAGCGCAGGCCGGTGGCCTTCAAGCCGTACAGCTGCGCATAGGTATAGGCCATCAATTCGTTGGCCGCCTTGGTGGCCGCGTACAGCGAGCGCGGCTGGTCCACGCGCTGGTCTTCGGAGAACGGCGGCGTGGCCGAGTTGCCATAGACCGAGCTGCTGGACGCATAGACCAGATGCTGCACACCGCGGTGCCGGCACAGCTCCAAGATGTTGACGAAGCCGACCAGATTGCTCTCAACGTAGGCGTGCGGGTTGTCCAGCGAATAACGCACGCCGGCCTGCGCGGCCAAGTGGATCACCTGCGTCGGCTGGATTTCATCGAACAGCGCGGCCAGGCCATCGCGATCGGTGATGTCCAGCGCGCGGATATCCAGCTGTGGGCACAACGCCGCCACGCGATCGCGCTTGAGCTGCGGGTCGTAGTAGTCGTTGTAGTTGTCCAGCCCGACCACGCGCTCGCCGCGTGCGGCCAGGGCCTGGCAGGTGTAGGCACCGATGAAGCCGGCGGCGCCGGTGACAAGAATGGTCATGCAGTTGGTCCAGGCTGGTATTCGCGGGCCGGATTGTGCCGGCCCGGCTCGATGACGTCGCCGATGTCGTTGTCACTGAGCAGATCGATCAATGCATCAGCGCCTTCGCGCAGCTTCAAGGCCATTTCCTGCGGATACAAGGGCACCACCGACAGGAACTCGATGCTGGTGTCTTCATCGACCACCAAGGTGTCGAAATCTTCCGGCGCCGACAATGCCAGCAGCAGGATCGCACCATCGAAATTCACGCCCGGCGCGTACGGCTGGGCCGGGTCGCCGTTGGGCACGGTGTGGGCCAGGCCGAGCCAGGTGTTGTGCTTGTGCGGCAGCCGCGCCAGCGTCTTGAGCAGGCGAATGGGCCAGTAATTACGCTCATCCTGCAACTGTGCGTGCTCCAGCGGCCAGTCGCCCGGCAAGGTCAGCATCAGCTCCAGATACGGCGAGACCTCGACATCATCCGGCAGCTGCATCGGCAGATCGCTCATGCCGGAGGTGACCAGGCGCGTATTCGGGCAATCCCCGCACGGCGGCACGACATGGATATCCAGGTGCACGGTGTCGGAAATGATTTCGTGCAGCACACTGGCTATCGGCCCGAGATGACGCTCGATATGCGCGCTGATCGCCTCGACGTGCGAATGGCCGCGCGCCGGTTCGAAGTCGCTGGCCTGCCCGTGGCTCAGCATGCGGCTGCCGCCCGGGCTCATTTCGTCGCCTGTGTTGCTCATGCACTGCTCCGGTTCGTGGCCACGACCATCGCCCTGCCTCACCACAGGGTGAGCGGCGCTTCCTTGGCCAGGGTTTGCTTGCGTTCCTTGCTGTACGCCCACCATGGCTGCGGCGCCTCGCCCCCCATGAAACGCACCACCGACAGGAACACATCGATCACACAGGGATCGTGCACCACGCCGGTTTTCAGGCACAGCTGTGCATACATGTCGTAGGCATCACGCCCGCGCAGGTGCGCGGGAACCCGGATTCCGATCAAACGGAGATCCTTTTCACAGGCCGGCCCGACATTCGGCAGGTCGGTCAGACGCAATAGATGATTGCGGTCGACCTTGGTGGGGTTCATTGCCTTGCGTTCACCTCGTTGGGGAAGAACTGCGTCAGCCGTTCTGGCGGACGCGCAGCCGCTCCAGCACGCCGTCCAGCGTGTCCAGATCAGTGTAATGGATGACCAGCTTGCCCTTGCCGCCGCGGCCGTGGCTGATCGCCACTTTCGCGCCCAGCGATTCGGACAGCTCGGTTTCCAGCGATGCGATATCGGCCTGCGGCGCGCTCGGCGACGGCTTGGCCTTGCGTGCGCCCGGCACCTTGCCGGCGGCGAACTGCTGCGCGCGGTGCTCGACTTCACGCACCGACCAGCCCTGCTCGGCGGCTTCTTCGGCCAACTTGGTGGCCAGTTCCGGCGCCAGCGTCAGCAGCGCGCGGGCATGGCCCATTTCCAGCCGGCGGGTTTCCAGCAGCACGCGCACACCGATCGGCAGATCGATCAGGCGCAGCAGGTTGGACACCGAAGCGCGCGAGCGGCCAACGGCCTGCGCGGCTTCGGCATGGGTCAACGTGAACTCGCTGACCAGCCGCGCCAGCGCTTCGGCTTCTTCGAGCGGGTTGAGGTCTTCGCGCTGGATGTTCTCGATCAGCGCCATCGCGATGACGGTGCGGTCTTCCAGCTCGCGCACCACCACCGGCACTTCGTCCAGCCCGGCCAGGCGCGAAGCGCGCCAACGGCGTTCACCGGCGATGATTTCGTAGCGACCACCTTCGATCTGGCGCACCAGGATCGGCTGGATGATGCCCTGTGCCTTGATCGAATCGGCCAGTTCGGCCAGCTTGCCCTCGTCCATGTCGCGACGCGGCTGGTACTTGCCGGGTTGCAGCTGGTCGATCGGCAGTTTGCGCAGCACTTCGCCGGGTTGCGGCTCGGCGACGGCAGCGACGGTGACCGGGGTGACTGCGCCCTTGGGGCCCAGCAAGGCATCAAGACCACGGCCAAGACCGCGCTTTTTCGCTGCACTCATCAGACAGCCTCCACGGCCCGGGAGGGCTGCTTGCGTTCGTTGTTGCGGCGGATGATCTCACCGGCCAGGCCCAGGTAGGCCACACCACCGCGCGAGGCGCGGTCGTAGCCGACGATGCTCTGGCCATGGCTGGGCGCCTCGGCCAGGCGCACGTTGCGCGGCACGATGGTGCGGAACACGCGGTCGCCGAAGTACTCGGTGAGCTGCGCCGACACCGCGTTGGCCAGGTTGTTGCGCACATCGAACATGGTGCGCAGCACGCCTTCGATTTCCAGCGCCGGGTTGAGGTTGATCTTCAGCGCGTCGATGGTCTCGACCAGCGCGCTCAGGCCTTCCAGTGCGTAGTACTCGCACTGCATCGGCACGATCACCGAGTCGGCGGCGGCCAGCGCGTTCAGCGTCAGCAGCGACAGCGCCGGCGGGCAGTCGATCAGGATGTAGTCGTATTCATCGCGGACCGGTGCCAGCGCGCGCTTCAGGCGCTGCTCGCGCTCGCTCTGGTCCATCAGCTGGATCTCGGCGGCGGTCAGGTCGATGTTGCCCGGCAGCAGGTCGAAGCCTTCTGGCGTGGTGACGCGCACCTGCGCGGCAGTGATCTCGCCCAGCAGCAGGTCACAGGTGGACGCTGCCACTTCACGTTTGTCCACGCCACTGCCCATGGTCGCGTTGCCCTGCGAGTCCAGGTCGACCAGCAGCACGCGTTTCGGTGCGGCGGCAAGGGAAGCAGCCAGATTGACAGCCGTCGTGGTCTTGCCGACGCCGCCTTTCTGGTTGGCGATGGCGATGATGCGAGCCATGCAGGAGAGCCTCGTTGGCGAAGTTGGACTGGTCATTATGGGGGTAGCGGCGCGTAGGCGGAAATCGGTTTCCGGGTAACGGGCGGCTTTTGCTGGTAAAGCCCCCTGCCGAGCATGACTCGGCACCACCGCTTTAGCCCTTCTCCCGCTTGCGGGAGAAGGGTTGGGGTGAGGGCAGCTTTTAGCCTTGGCCGGTGTAAAGCCCCTGCCGAGCATGGCTCGGCACTACGCTTCTGCCCCCTCCCTTTGGCGAAGCCAAGGGGAGGGTTGGGGAGGGGTAGCTTTTGGCTTGGCCACGGGGATTGCCCGGAACTACTGCTTTAGCCCCTCTCCCGCTTGCGGGAGAGGGGTTGGGGTGAGGGCAGCCTTTAGCCTTGGCCGGCAAAGCCCTTGCCGAGCATGGCTCGGCACTACAGATCTAGCCCTTGCGCTCCACCACCACCAGATGCCGGTCACCAACCAGGCCCGGCACCTGCAGCGGGCGCACTTCCAGCACCTGCCAGCCGGCCGGCAGTTGGGCGATCTCATCGTGCGGGTACACACCCTTCATCGCCAGCAACTGGCCGCCGGGGCGCAGCAGGTGACCGCCAACCTCGATGATGCCGGCCAGCGTATCCATGGCACGGGCGGTGAGGTTGTCGTAAGCACCCGGCTCGTCCAACGCTTCGGCGCGGGATTCGGCGACGCGGGCGTTGTTCAAACCGAGCTGACGCACGGCCTCGCGCATGAAGCGGGCCTTCTTGCCGTTGCTCTCGACCAGGGTCACCTGCAGCTGCGGGTGGGTGATGGCCAGCGGGATACCCGGCAACCCGGGGCCCGTGCCCAGATCGGCCAGACTACCGCTGCTCACATGTTCGGCCATGGCCAGCGAGTCGAGCAGATGGCGGGTCACCATTTCGCGCGGGTCGCGGATGGCAGTGAGATTGTAGGTGCGGTTCCAGCGCACCAGCAGGGTCAGGTACGCCAGCAAGGGCTTGGCCAAGGCGGCGTCCAGACCCATGGCCTTCAAGCCGTGGTCGAGGTCGCTGGCGACTTCGCGCGGGAGAGTGGTGTCGTTCATGGCGGGGATTATCGCAGGAGTGGCGCTTTTGGCCCCCTCCCTTTGGCGAAGCCAAGGGGAGGGTTGGGGAGGGGTGCTTTGGATCTGGCCTTTGATCTGTCGCGCGAGGCAAGAGCAACGGCAACAGCTACCCCTCCCCAGCCCTCCCCTTGGCCTGCGGCCAAAGGGAGGGGGCACATCGCTACAGCGGATACCACGCCAGCGCGGCGCGGAAATCCTCCGTCGCCTGCCACTCATGGAGATGCCAGCGCGACGCATCGCCCAGGCCGGGGTCACACCACACCAGCTGCAAGGCGCCCACCGCATCCGGCGCAAAGCGCAGCTTGTTCAGCCCGAACGAAATGCCATGCCCGTGCGCCTTCAACAGCGCCTCCTTGGCGCACCACACGCGGAAGAACCATTGCTCGCAGCCGCTGTCATCCAGCGACTCCAGCCAGGCAATCTCATCCGGGTGGAAGTAGCGGCGGATCACCTCGCGCATCTGTCTGCGCGGCCGCTGCCGTTCCAGGTCCACGCCCAGGCGTGCACCCTCGCCCAACGCCACCAGTAGATGGCCGCCGCTATGGCTCCAGCCGGTGCCGTAATGCGCCAGCTCGCCGATCAGCCATGGCCGGCTGCGCTCATCGCGGGTCAGCGGCAGGGCCTCGGGCGTGGTGTCGAAAACACCGGCCAGCACCTCGCGGGCCTGCGGTTCACCGCGAGTGCCGGGCGTATGCGGCAACAGCCACACATCCACCGGACCAAACTGCCAATCACTCCCGGTCGGGCTCATGCTGAACAGGTTCCTGCCCGGACAAACATGTTCTTAACGCCACTACGCGTTGACTGTCGCCACCGCACCTTTCGGGGTGCTTCATGGCAGGGAGGTTCGCGCATGGGCATCATCATCTGGTTGATTATTGGTGGCGTTGTGGGTTGGCTGGCCAGCATCATCATGCGCCGCGATGCGCAGCAGGGCATCATCCTGAACATCGTGGTGGGCATCGTCGGGGCCATGATCGCCGGCTTTTTCTTCAGCGGCGGCAGCATCAATGGCGCGATCACGCTGCGCTCCTTCCTGCTGTCACTGGTCGGCGCGGTGGTACTGCTGGCCATCGTCAATCTGTTCACACGCAAAAGCGTGCGTTAACCGTTCTGTTGCCAATTCGACCAAGGCCCGGCTGGCAACAGCCGGGCCTTATTGTTTCAGCCCTGTGCCAGCTGCACCCAGGCCGGGGCGTGATCACTGGGGCGTTCCCAGGTACGCGGTTCACGATCGATGCCGGAGGCGACAGCGCGCGACTTGAGCGCATCGGAGACCAGGGTCAGGTCGATGCGCAGACCGAGATTGCGGCGAAAGCCTGCCGCACGGTAGTCCCACCAGCTGAAGATGCCAGCTTCGTCGTTGTGCAGGCGGAAGGCATCGTGCAGGCCCAGGTCCAGCAGCTTCTGCAGACCGGCGCGTTCGGCGGTGGAGGTGAGAATGTGGTTCTCGTTCCAGACGCTTACATCGGGCACATCGCGATCATCCGGGGCGATATTGAAATCGCCCATCACCACCAGTTGCGGGTGCTTCTGCAGTTCGGCGGCGATCCAGGTGTGCACCGCTTCCAGCCAACGCAGCTTGTAGGCGTACTTGTCGGTGCCCACGTCCTGACCGTTGACCACGTACAGATTGATGATGCGCACACCATTCACGGTGCCGGCGATCACCCGCTTCTGCTCGTCCTCGAAATCGGGAATGCCGATCTGCACGTCTTCGATCGGGTGCCGCGACAGCAGCGCGACACCGTTATAGGTCTTCTGCCCGGCAAACACGTTGCGATAGCCCAGTTCCAGCAGCCGCGTATCGGGGAACTTGTGGTCCTCCAGCTTGGTTTCCTGGATGCCGACCACGTCGGGGGCAAAGTCGGCCAGCCACTGTTCCAGGTGCGGCAGACGGACATTGAGCGAATTGACGTTCCACGAAGCGATTTTCATGGGGGGATTCTAGCCGGGGCCGGGGCCAATGGCCCCTCCTCTCAGCTGAAGGCGGCAGCAATCAGCCCCCTCCCTTGCGCCAAAGGCGCAGGGGAGGGTTGGGGAGGGGGGCTTTGGCTTTGGCTTTGGCTTTGGCTTTGGCTTTGGTTCTCCCGTCGCTTCGGCTTGCCTTCCCGCAGCTGAGGCAACGTCAAAAGCTCCCCCCTTCCGCCCTTCGGGCACCTTCCCCCGCAGGCGGGGGAAGGGACAGCCCGCGCTTGGACGCCTTGCTGAGTCTTTCTCCCCACCCGCCAAACCCCGCAAACCACAACAAAACCTATCGGGTGAATGTCGGGGAATACACTTTTTCAGCGTTCCGATTCGCGCAGACTGCCTCTCAAAGTGAGGGGAAGCCATGCGTAGCAAGCTGTTTGTGCCCGGCGCACGTCCGGAACTGTTCGACAAGGCCTTGGCCAGTGCGGCCGATGCCCTGTCCTTCGATCTGGAGGATTCCGTCCCCGAGGCAGGCAAACAGGCGGCGCGCGCAGCCATCGCCAGCTTCCTCGCCCGCGCCGATGTGCTTGCCAGCAACAAGCTGCTGATCGTCCGCACCAATGCCACCGACAGCCCGCACTTCGCCGCCGATCTGGCCGCAATGGCAGTGCCCGGCCTGTGGCTGCTCAATATCCCCAAGGTGGAATCGGCCGCGCAGGTGCGCCAGCTGGTCGTTGCGCTGGAACGCGCCGAGGCCGCCAATGGCGTGACCCGGCCGATCGGCCTGCTGCTGAACATCGAAACCCCGCGTGGCCTGCGTCTGGCCGCTGAATTGGCTGGTGCGCATCCGCGCGTGGCCGGCCTGCAGCTGGGGCTGGGCGATCTGTTCGCGCCCAATGGCATCGCCCGCACGCCGGCCAATGTGCATGCGGTGCTGTTCGCGGTGAAAATGGCCGCCACCGAAGCGGGCGTGTTCGCCTGTGATGGGGCTTGGCCGGATGTGGCCGATGCCGAGGGCTTCCGTACCGAGGCCATGCTCGCGCAGCAGTTGGGCTATATCGGCAAGAGCTGCATCCATCCGCGCCAGGTGGGCCAGGCCAATGTGATCTTCAGCGTGGCCGAGGCCGAACTGGACGAAGCACGGCGTATTGTTGCCGCCGCGCAGGCGGCCAGCGATCTGGGCCGCGGTGCGTTCCTGTTCGAGGGACGCATGATCGATGTGCCTTACCTGCGCCGGGCCGAAGCCCTGCTCGCCGGCGCCCTGCGCGCCTGATCTTTCCATCTGGCGGTTCGCCGCCACGCCGTTCATTACCGGGATTCCATCCATGCCCACGCCCATGGCCACCGCGCTCGCCGCGCTGTCGCACCGCTTCTCGCTCGGCTTCCGTCTGCTCGTCGTCACCACCTTGCTGGCACTGGCCGGCACGGCGGCCGCCGACGAGAGTTTGAATGCAGTGAAGCCCGGCTCGCTGCCGGCACTGCCGGAGGCCGCGCCGGTGCAGCAGTTGCTGGATGTCGATGGCCGCCTGCTGGCCCGCTCCGGTGACAAGGCCTGGCTGCTCGACAAGAATGGCAAAGCGTGGACGGCCGCCACCGGCATCAGCAACGAGGTGGTGCAGGACATCGTCCGCACCGGCGACAAAACCTGGGTGCTGACCGGCCCGGATGCGAGTCACAGCAATCAGTTGCAGCAGCTCACGCTCAAGGGCGAAAGCCTCGGCAAGGGCCAGTCGCTGGCACTGCCATCGCCACTGGGCAATGCGCATGCAGCCTCCCTGGATGGCGCCTTGTTCGTCGCTGGTGTCGACGATAGCGGCGTGACCCAGCTGTACAAAAAGCCGACCGACGCCGCGCAGTGGCAGCCGCAGCTGATCTGGCCGAGCGCCGCTGCCGTTGTCGCCCTGCAGGCGCAGAAAGGCGCGTTGTACGCGGTGGTCGGCAACAACGGTGCGCAGCAACTGCTGCGCTGGAACGCAGAGAAGGGCTGGCATGAGCTGCCCGCCATCGGTGGCGACGTTGTCCCGGGTTCGCTGCGTGCACTCGGCCAGGCGCACTTGTTGATGCAGGTGACCGACGCAGTTGGCAGCAGCCACGCGCGCACCTTCCACACCATCACCAGCGCCTGGGCCGACCTGGCCGATACCGATGCCAAGGCACCAGTGGCCAGTGCCAGCTGGGGCAATGGCCTGGCCTGGGCGAATGCCGATGGCAGCCTGCATACCTTTGAACTGCAGAGCGGCAAGCACCTGCTGGGCTGGATGGACTGGACGGTGATCATCATCTACCTGGGCGCGATGCTGGGCATGGGCGCCTACTTCTACTTCCGCGAGAAGCGTGCCAGCACCGCCGACTTCTTCGTCGGTGGCCGCAGCATTCCGTTCTGGGCCGCGGGCGTGAGCTTGTACGCCACCAACACCAGTTCGATCAGCTTCATCGCCATTCCGGCCAAGGCCTTCGAGACCAACTGGCAGTACCTGACCAACAACCTGATCGCGGTGCTGGGCCTGATGTTCGTGGCGGTGTGGATCGTGCCGCTGCTGCGTCGCCTGGATCTGATGAGCGTGTTCTCCTATCTGGAAACCCGCTTCCATCCGGCAATCCGCATGCTCGCCAGCGCGCTGTGCATCGTCATGCAGATCGGTGCGCGCATGAGCGTGGTGCTGTTCCTGCCGGCGTTGGCCATCGCCACCATCACCGGCATCAGCGTGGTGTGGAGCATCATGATGATGGGCGTGTTCACCATCCTCTACACCGCGATGGGCGGCATGAAGGCGGTGATCTGGACCGACTTCGTGCAGGTGATCGTGAAGATGGGCGGCGCGATCTTCGCCATCGGGTTCATCGTCTGGACGCTGAAGGGCGGCTTCGGTGAGTTCGTCGCCACCGCCGCGATGGAAGACAAGACCAAGCTGTTCGATTTCAGCTTCGACCTGACCAAGGCCACGGTGTGGGGCTTCATCTTCCTGGTCGTGTTCGACGTGGTGCTGACCTTCCCCAAGGACCAGGTGCTGATGCAGCGCACCCTGGCCACCAAGTCGGACAAGGAAGCCGGTCGCTCGATCTGGGCCTTCGCCGCGATCATGATCCCCGGCGGCTTCATCTTCTACGGCATCGGTACCGCCTTGTGGGTGTTCTACAAGAACAACCCGCAGCGCCTTGACCCGCTGCTGCCGATCGATGCGACCTTCCCGCTGTTCATCGCCGCCGAACTGCCGCCTGGCGTCACCGGCCTGATCATCGCCGGCGTGTTCTCCGCGGCAATGGCGACCTTGTCGAGCATCATGAACAGCGTCGCCACGCTGATCTCGGTCGACTTCTACGAGCGCATCGCCAAGAACCCGACCCCGCGCAAGAGCGTGCTGTTCGCCGAGATCTCCACGGTGCTGGTCGGCCTGACCGCGATCGGCTTGGCGCTGATCATGACCCGCTACGACATCCACTCGCTGTTCGATGTGTCGATCGAACTGGCCGGCCTGCTTGGTGGCGGCTTTGCCGGCGCCTATACGCTGGGCATGTTCACCCGTCGCGCCAACTCCGCTGGCGTGGCGATTGGTGTGGCCGCCAGCATCGTGCTGACCTTCGTTGCCTGGTGGTACAGCCTGGTACACCCGTACTTCTACCTGGCCATTTCGATCTTCCTGTGCATCGTGATCGGCTATGTGGCCAGCCTGTTCTTCCCGGCACCGAACCGTTCGCTGAAGGGCCTGACCATCTACAAGCAGGATGCGGTGTGAAGACCGGCCTGCACGCCGCTGCGGCCCTGCTCCGCGGCGGCGTGACGCCAGATCCGGCAAAGACCATGACGTTGGTCGGATCGCGCCGCCGCGCCCGCTGGTGTAGTTTGGCGCGCAGCTGAGAGGTCTAATCGCGTGGAAACCCAGTTCCTCAATACCTTTGTCACCGTGGTCGACCGTGGCTCCATGGCCGCGGCGGCACGCATGCTGCACATCACCCCTGCCGCCGTTGCCCAGCAGATCCGCACGCTGGAACGCGAGCTGGGCGCACCACTGATCGCCCGCGCTGGCCGCACCGTCAGCGTCACCGAGGAAGGTGCGCGCATCCTGCAGCGCGCGCGCGACCTGCTGCGTGGCGTGGCCGATCTGCGCAGCGTCGCCAATGAAAGCGGCATGGCCGGCGAACTGCGGCTGGGCGCCTGCCCTACCGCGCTGGGCGGGCTGGTGCCGGACATCCTGGCGCGGATGGTGGCCAAGTTCCCCGAGATCAACGTCTTCATCAAGCCCGGTTATTCGTCCGACCTTTACGGCGCGGTGGAAGCGGGTGACCTGGATGCGGCGATGGTGCTGCAGGCACCGTTCTCGCTGCCCAAGACCTGCGACTGGCAGCTGCTGCGTGAAGAGCCGCTGGTGGTGCTGGCACCGGCGCGCCTGGCCGGTGCCGATCCGCACAAGCTGCTGCGCGAGGAACCGCTGATCCGCTACGACCGCCACGAATGGGGCGGACGCCAGGCTGACGAATACCTGCGCAAGGCCGGCATCGTGCCGCGTGAGCGGTTCGAGCTGAATGCGCTCAATGCGATTGCCGTGATGGTGGATCGTGGGTTGGGTGTGTCGCTGGTGCCGGATTGGGCAAAGCCGTGGCCGGAAGGAATTTCGGTGGTGCGCATTCCCCTGCCCGAGCCCAGCGAACCGCGCCGCATCGGCATGGTCTGGTCACGCTCCTCGGTGCGCCTGCGCCAGGTCAATGTGCTGCTGGACGAGGCGCGTACGGCGTTGTTGCAGCCGACGGATTGAAAGCAGTGCCCGTGTAGTGCCGAGCCATGCTCGGCAGAGGCCTTGCCAGGAAATCCAACAGGACCGGGAAGGCCCTTGCCGAGCATGGCTCGGCACTACAGGTGGGTTTCCCTGTAATGCCCCTGCAGGCGGCGTCACCCAATCGCAACAAACCCTAGGCTTTGAACATACACAGGTGCGCTTCTATCGCACCGGGCCGCCGCCTAGGCTTCGCCCAACGTCGGAGTTGCGCCCGGTGCCCGCATGGTCGGGTGCCGAAAACAACAAACGGCAAGATCAAAGGGGCGCCAGTCCCCATCGCATTTTGGCTCTGCCGGCTCCCAGGCCGGTCGCGTCACACATTCAAACCTGGGGGAGAGAACAACATGATCAAGCCACTTTCGGCCGCCATCAGCGCCGTGCTGCTCGCCAGCGCGATGAGCCCGGCCTTTGCACAAGACGCTGCAACCACGCTGGACCAGGTGATCGTCACCGGTACCCGCACCCCGGTTGCCATCGACAAGGTCCCCGGTGCCGTCACCCTGATCAGCCCGGAGCAGGTGCAGCGCACCCTGAACCTGACCGAAGACGCCACCGCCGTGCTCGCGCGCATGGTGCCGGGCTATTCCGAATCCTCGCAGGCGATGAGCAACTCCGGTGAGACCCTGCGCGGTCGCGTCGCGCTGCGCCTGTTCGACGGCGTGCCGCAGGGCTCGCCGCTGCGCGAAGGCAGCCGCAACGGCACCTTCACCGACATGGGCGTGATCGGCCGGATCGAAGTCATCAACGGCCCGTCGGCTGCTGAAGGCATCGGCGGCGCCGGTGGCGTGATCAACTACCTGTCCAAGAACCCGGACGTGGCTGGCCACGAAACCACCATCACCACCCGTTACAGCAGCCAGTTCAAGGACGACAGCGCGCAGTCCAAGATCGGCGTCACCCACGCCTTCAAGGGCGACGCGGTCGACTACCTGATCAGCGGCGCTTACATCGACCGTGGCATCGCCTACGACGGCGATGGCCGCCGCGTTGGCCTGAACACCTCCGGTTCGCTGTCCGATTCGTACAGCAAGAACCTGTTCATGAAGGGTGGCTACAACTTCGGCGAAGGCCAGATGCAGCGCATCCAGGCCAGCTACAGCAACTTCCACATCGGCGGCAAGCACAACTACATTCCGGTGGAAGGTTGCCGTGCCGGTGATGATGGCTGCACCAAGCCAACCACCAACACTGCTGAAAAGGGCTCCATCGCCGGCTCGCTGGCCGAGTTCAACGATTTCGAACAGTTCGCGGTGAAGTACACCAATGCCGATTTCTTCGGCGGCGACCTGAGCGTTGATGCCTACTGGGCCGAGCAGGCCATGCGCTACGTGCCGGAAAATGGCGCCGATCGTCAGTTGACCAAGCCAGCACCGCCGGAAGCCGAGCGCATCTGGGACCAGTCGGAAATCAACAGCGAGAAGAAGGGTCTGCGCTTCGGCTATGCCTATGGCGATCTGTTCAAGGTGGAAGGCCTGCGCCTGCGCGCCGGCCTGGACCTGGTGGAAGACACCGCCGAACAGCGTCTGGCGTTGACCAACCGCCTGTGGGTGCCGCCGATGAAGTACACCAGCATCGCACCGTATGCGCAGCTGAGCTGGGACATCGGCCCGGTGACGCTGGACGCCGGCATCCGTCGCGAAGACGGCCAGCTGGAAATCGACAGCTACACCACCGTTGCCTACCGCGACCACACCCCGGTGCAGGGCGGCAAGATGGACTACAAGGCAAACATGCCCAACTTCGGTGCGATCTGGCGCATCACCGACCAGTGGTCGGTGTTCGCTTCGTACTCCGAAGGCTTCGGCATCGCCAACGTCGGCATCCCGCTGCGCAACATCCAGGCCAACAGCCCGTGCAAGGCCGTGTCGTGCATTGCTGATCTGCAGCCGCTGATCACCGAGAACAAGGAAATCGGCTTCAACTGGCGTGGTGCCAAGGGCCAGTTGGGCGCGTCGGTGTACCGCTCGACCTCGGACTTCGGTTCAACCCTGACCATCGACAAGGTCACCGAAGACTTCGTCCTGACTCGCGCGCCGGTCGAGATCGAAGGCTTCGAGTTGAACAGCGCCTGGACCTTCAACGAGCAGTGGAAGGCCAGCTTCCTGTACTCGCGCATCCGTGGCCAGACCCAGTACTACCCGGGCTCGGGCCTGAAGAAGGAAATGGGCATCCTCGACATCTCGCCGGACAAGGTGAATGCCTCGGTGACCTGGACCCCGACCGACAACCTCAACGCAACCCTGGGTGTGAGCAAGACCTTCAGCCGCGACCTGCGTGAGACCTTCGTCGACCCGGCCACCAACGCGGTCTACAAGAACGAAGAGAACACCTATGGCTACGCGCTATGGGACCTGAGCGTGAACTACGACATCGGCCGTTACGGCCAGCTGGCACTGGGCGTCGAAAACCTGTTCGACAAGCAGTACGTGCTGACCTGGTCGCAGCTGCCGGGCTGGCAGAACTACTTCTCCGGCCGTGGCCGGATGGTGTCGCTGACCCACACGTTCAAGTTCTGATAGCTGCAGTTTGAAGGCGGCGCCACAGGCAACTGTGGCGCCGTTTTTGTTTGCTGTTTGTTGTTTGTGGGAGCGGCGTAAGCCGCGAAGCAGGCCACCGTTCCGGCGATGAAATATCTGCAATTGCAGGATGCGCGGGAGCGGATGCTTCTCCAGCTT
>NZ_JBRREH010000042.1:0-39842 GCF_056760175.1 Stenotrophomonas sp. STEN021
GCAGAGGCGCTACCGGTAAAGCCCCTTGCCGAGCATGGCTCGGCACTACCGATGTTGGGTGCATTGTCAGTTTCGCGGCTTACGCCGCTCCTACAACGCGAGGGACGCTTCATGCCTGCTGCATTGCCTGTCTACATGCCTTGGTTGATGACGGCCGGTTTCGGCTGGTTGTACTACCGGCGCATTCGTCGTCACTTTGGTTGGCAGGTTTGGCGGCCGGTTCGCAATGGGGTCCGTATCGGCATCCTGTCGCTGGTGAGTGCTGCGCTGGTAGCGGCAGCGATCTATATCCCGCATGTTGCGTTGGGGATTGTTGTCGGCGCGGTCGCCGGTGTCGGCTTGGGACTGTTCGCACTCAAGCACACACTGATCAGCTCGCGCGATGGACTGCCAGGCTATACGCCGAACCCATGGATTGGTGGTGCCTTGGCGGTGCTGTTGATCGGACGACTGGCTTGGCGCTGGTATGGCGGTGCTTTCAGTCAGGGCATGGGTCCGGGCATGGGCAACGCCAGTCCGTTGACCCTGGGCTTGGCGGCGGCCTTGATCAGCTATGGGTTGGTGCAGGCGGTAGGTTTGGCGCTGCGTCTGCGCTGATGTCGGTAGTGCCGAGCCATGCTCGGCAGAGGCTCTACCTGCAAGGCCGCACATGTAGTGCCGAGCCATGCTCGGCAAGAGGCTTTACCGGTAAGGCCTCTGCCGAGCATGGCTCGGCACTACAGGAAGCGGAAGCGTCAGCCTGCCTTCGGCGTCAGCTTCAACAGTTTTGCATTGGCGCCATCTTCCAGCAGCCACAGCGCGCCGTCCGGGCCTTGCTCCACTTCGCGGATGCGGTTGCCCATGTCGAAGCGCTCGGCTTCGTGGGCCTTGTCACCATCAAACGCGACGCGCACCAGCGACTTTGACGACAGGCCGCCAATGAAGCCGCTGCCCTGCCACTGCGGGAACTGCTTGCCGTTGTAGATGATGAAGCCGGCCGGGGAAATCACCTGGCGCCAGGTCACCACCGGGGCGATGAACTCGGGGCGGGTGTCGTGGTCCGGGATCGGGCGACCATCGTAATGATCGCCATTGGAGACGATCGGGTAGCCGTAGTTGCCGCCGCGCTGGATCAGGTTCAGCTCGTCGCCGCCCTTCGGGCCCATCTCGTGCTCCCACAGCTTGCCGTTGCCGTCGAAGGCAAGGCCGAGCACGCTGCGGTGTCCCAGCGACCACACCTGGTCAGCCGGTGAGCCCTGTGCCACGAACGGGTTGTCAGCCGGCACGCTGCCATCGTCGTTGAGGCGGATGATCTTGCCCAGGTTGGTCGTCATGTCCTGCGCCGGGTCGAACTTCTGCCGTTCGCTGGAGCTGATCCACAACTTGCCATCCGGGCCGAACGCAAGGCGATGGCCGTAATGGCCGCGGCCGGTGACCTTCGGCGTCTGCCGCCAGATCACCTGCGCATCGGTCAATTGGCCATTGCCATCCGCGTCCAGCACCAGCTTCGCGCGGGCGACGGCGGCACCGCGGGTATCGTCTTCGCCGTCTTCGGCATAGCTGTAATAGACCAGGCCATTGCTGGCGAACTGCGGATGGACAACCACGTCACCGAAGCCGCCCTGGCCGCCGTAGGCCACGGTCGGCACGCCGCTGATGGCGCCGCGCTTGCCGCTGGCCGGGTCGAAGTGGACCAGCTTGCCGGCCTTCTCGGTGACCAGCAGGCTGCCGTCGGGCAGGAAGGTCATTGCCCAGGGCTCGTTGAAGCGGGCCATCTCGGTGGCGTTGAACGGCCATTGTGCGGGCTTTATCGCCGCTTCGGCTGCCGGGTCGGGATCTGCGGCGCAGGCGCTGGTGAACAGGACGGGGGCCAGGGCCAGGCTCATGCTGAGCAGGAGGGTACGGGGCATGGAGGTCTCCAGAAGCGGGATGCGATACCAGAGCAGGGTTGTACACCATGGCGGCCGATGCCGCCTACGGTACCTGCCGCCGCAGGAACAGGTGAAGCCACTCCCGTCGATGGCGGGAGTGGCTGCAGGCTATCAGCTGTCGCTGGTTTGATCCTGCTGGGGATGCTGTGCCGTATGCCGGGCAACAATGCCGGTGGCGGTGACGCCGCCAGTCGCGTTACCGATGGTGCAGAACACATCGGGGATGGTATCCACCGCCAGCAGTACGCCCAACGGTTCCACCGGCAGGCCCAGGCTCTGGGTGATCGGCATGTTGTTGGTCATGAAGTTGGCTTGGCCGGGCAGGCCGGTCGAGCCCATGCTGATCGCCGCTGCCAGCAGCACCGCAACCGCATATTGCGAGGCATGTACGTCGATGCCGTACAGCCAGGCAATGAAGCTGGCCACGGCAATGTACTGCGCCGGGCTGGTGATGCGGAACAGCGATACCGCCATTGGCAGCACCAGCGAGGTCAGTGCCGCCGGGTAGCCCAGGCGATTGCGCGCGCTGTCGATCATGGCCGGCAGCGAGGCCAGCGAGGACTGCGTGCTACCGGCAATCACCTGTACCGGCACCAGTGCACGGGCAAAGCGGCCGAACGGTTCACCGGCAGCGAAGCGGGCAACCAGGTACAGCAGCAGGGTGATCAGGATGTAGATCACGCACATCAGCACGATGTAATAGCCAAGCACGCCGATGATGCTCATACCTACTTCAGCGCAGACCACGAATACCAGCGCGAACACGCCTACCGGCGCAGCCCACAGCACCCAGCGCACGATGGTGATCATGGTGTCGGCGATGATGCGGATGATGTCCAGGATGCGGTCGCGGCGCTCCGGCTCCTGCCGGCTCAGCGCAAAGCCGAAGAACATGGCAAAGGCCACCAGCGGCAACATGGCACTGGATGCGGCGGCAGCCAGCGCGTTGCTGGGAATCAGCGAGCTGATCCACTGCGCGGCACTCAACGGCGTGGCTGCGGTTGCCGGCGAACGCAGCGCATCGCGGAAGGCCTGGATGTTGTCGGCGTCGCGCGGCAGCAGGTCCAACAGGAACGGGGTGATGACGGCCGAGAACGCGGCCGAGCCGACCAGCAGGATCAGGAACACGATGATCGCATTGCGCGCCGTGCGTCCCGATGCCGCCGCATTGCTGGCGGTATTGACGCCAACGATGACCAGCGCGGTAACCAGCGGCACCACCGTCATCTGCAGGGCATTGAGCCAAAGCCGGCCGATTGGCCGCAATACATCGGCGATCTTCAGGGCAAGCGCCTGGTCAAAGGCGGTGAGCGACAGGCCGACGATAGCGGCCAGTATCAGCGCGATCAGCACCTTGACCGGTGCCGAGACCTTGGAAGATTTTGCGGGTGCGCTGTCGGTCATGAAGGGATGGCTTGGCTAAAGAGAAGGGAAGATGCCCGGAACCGGACAAATGCTCAACGAGTAGTTTCTGAAAGTGCGGGCAAATCCCAACTGCGCTGCAGCCGCTGGTACTCGGCATCGGGCAGCAGCACGAACAGCGGCTTGGCCTCGGGTGACAGCCATTCCAGCAAGGCCGACATGCGCTCCGGCTCCATTGCGGTGCAGCCTGCGGTCGCCTCGCCAGGTTGGCGCCACAGGTGGGCGAAGATGCAGCTGCCCTGGCCAGGCACCGCAGCGGGGTTATGCTCGATGACGAAGCCTTCGCGGTAACGGCGGTCGCCGTTGTTGTGCAGATCCAGGCGCATGGCCTCGGTGGAACCCTTTACTGCAGCTTCGCCGACCTTGGCGGCATCGACGATCTGGTTGTACAGCGGCGAGGCCGGTACATCCATGCAATAGCTGCTGGCCAGCATTGGCTGGTAAGGCATCTGGCTGCTGATGTGCTCGGCATAGCCGAAGGCCGGGCCGATGGCGAAGATGCCAGCCGGGCTGCGGCCATCGCCTTCGCGCTTCTGCGGGCCATCTGTCTGTTGCGGATGCAGGCCTATGCCCCAGGCGCTGCCGCTACGGCCGAGGCTGACATCGAAGCCGGCATCGTGGGACTTCCAGCCGCCGGCGGTGCGTTCAAAGGCCTGCAGGTGGGCGTTGGTCGCGTCCCAGTTGTGTGTGGTGACGACGATCAGCTGGCGGGCTTCGCTCACTGGTGTTGCCTGCGGTGCAGCGATGCTGGCCGGTGCGATGACCATCAACACGCAGCCCAGCAGGTGTCGGAAGCTGCGTTGGAACAAAGTGCGCATGGCGGCGGCTCCTGCGGTCAGATGTCGATCAGGTGCTGGATGCGTTCCTGGTTCAATGCCAGTTGCCGTTGCCGATCAGGATTGGTCTGGCACAGCAGCACGAACACGAAATCCAGCAGGTATTGCAGCGAACTGCGGTAGAGCAGTTGCGCGATGGGTGGTTGCGGGTCATGCGCGCAGATGGCCAATGAGGCGTCTGCGTGCGCGCGTAGTGGATTGGCGGTATGGCGGGTGATCGATACCACTTTGCCGCCGACTTCCTGGAACTGCCGCGACAGCTGCCACAGCTGCGGCAGCTTGCCGAACTCGGAGAACACCAGCAGCACATCGCCGCTGCGGGCGGCAGAGAGGTTGGCGGTCATCAGGATGGGGTCGGCCTGCTGCACGGTGAGGATGCCGAGCAGCGACAGGCGCATGGCGAATTCGCGCGCGTACAGGCCGTCGTCACCCAGGCCATAGATGAAGACCTTTGGGGCGTTGTCGACCAGTGCGATGACCGCTTCGACGTCGGTCTGGGAATTGGCGGCCATGGTTTCTTCTTCGGCGGCGGCCTTGGCGCGGCGCAGGGTTTCGGCAACCAGCAGATAGCCACCGGGTTGGTTTTCAGGTGGCCAACGGGTGCTTTCGCCATTGCCGGCAGCGGCGACGGCGGCGCCTACCGAGTATTTCAAGTCTGGATAACCTTTGAAGCCGAGTTTCTGGCTGAACTTGACCACGCTGGACTGGCTGATATCCAGGGCATTGGCCAGCTGCTGCGAGGAGTAGTCACGCAGCAGGTGTGCGTTGTCGAGGATGAAGTCGGCGATGCGACGTTCGATGGCCGACATCTGTTCGCGTTCGGAGCGGATTTTTACCAGAGGTGGCATGGGCGTATGGGTATTTATCTGCTGAAGACTTTAAGGGATTGCGCAAGCAAGCGGAGCAATGTTTCGCTCCTTCCCTTACGCGAAGCGCAGGGGAAGGCCGGGGAGGGGTAACTTCTGCTTTTGCTGTTGCTCCAGCCCCCTCCCTTGCACGAAGTGCAGGGGAGGGTTGGGGAGGGGTAGCTGTTGCTGTTGCCCCTGCCTTTGATCTATCGGGTCCCCTTCCGCAGCGACGGAGCTGGCAGATAAGACCCCGAATGGGGCGACGCACAAGGATGTGCGTCGTTTTTCGACGATACAGGGATGTATCGTCGAAAAATCCTGCCAGCGGAGTGAACCTGGAGCGCGCAGCGCGGAAGGCGCGGAGGCAGGGTGTGCTTTCTTTTGGTTAGCTTTTCTTTGCACAAGCAAAGAAAAGTAACTCGCTCCCCGTAGGGGAGAGAAAGCCGTTGATTCTGCCTTTGCCTCTGCTTCTGTTGCTTTCAAGCAGCGCAAGCTAAAGCCAAGGCAAGAGCTTTCGCTCCCCTTCGGGGCGCGAGCACACCTTTCTTTGCTCGTGCAAAGAAACGTGGCCCAAAGAGGCGCTTTTTCAACAGCCGAATGGCTGGTCAAGCACGCCCCGCCTCCGCGCCCACGTCGCTGTGCGCCGCGGGTCCACTCCGCCGCCGGGATTTTTCGACGAGACGTCCCTGTCTCGTCGAAAAACGACGTGCATCCATGCACGTCGCCCCTGCGGGGTCTTGTCCGTCGGCTGCGTCGCTGCGGAAGGGGACCCGGTAGATCAAGAGCGGGAGCAACAGCAACAGCAACAGCAACAGCGGTAGCGGTAGCGATAGCCGAAGCCGAAGCCGAAGCCGAAGCCGAAGCCGAAGCCGAAGCCGAAGCTACCCCTCCCCAACCCTCCCCTGCGCTGCGCGCAAGGGAGGGGGCTGGAGCAACAGCAGGTGCGGAAACCGGGGCAAGTGCCAAAAACACAACAGCACCGGACTTTGCCGGTGCTGCTGTTTGCGCATGCGTGACCACGGCGGCGGCGACCGAGGAGAGACCGGTTGCCGCCGCTTGGGTGATCACGGCTTGATCATCTCCAGCCCGCGGACCTCGATGATGCCAAGGCCAGGCGCGTCGGTAATGCTGATCTCCGATTCGTTGAAGATCACGCCGCCCACCACCGGATTGAACTGGCTCAACGACGGCCCATCCAGATCCACCTTGCTGATCGCGCCGGACTTGGCCACGCCAAGATGCACCGCCGCCGCCACGCTGATGCTGGACTCCAGCATGCAGCCGATCATGCACGGCACGCCATACAACGAGGCGATATCGGCAATCTTGATTGCGTTGGAAATACCGCCGGTCTTCATCAGCTTGATGTTGATGATGTCGGCTGCACCCTGTTGGATCAGGTCGAATACCTGGTGCGGGCTGAACACGCTTTCGTCTGCCATCACCGGCGTGTTGACGCGCTCGGTGACGTACTTCATGCCGGCGATGTCCGCTGCCTTCACCGGCTGTTCCAGCAGCTCCAGCACGACGCCAGCGTTCTCCAGCACGTTCATCGCATACACCGCCTGCTTGGCGGTCCAGCCCTGGTTGGCATCAAGACGCAGCAAGGCGCGGCCTTCGACGGCGGCGTGGATGGCCTTGACCCGTTCGATGTCCAGGCCGATGTCCTTGCCCACCTTGATCTTCAGCGACTCGAAGCCGCGCTCCACCGCCGACAGCGAATCCGCCACCATCTTGTCGATGTAGTCGACGCTGATGGTGATGTCGGTGGTGATCACCGGGTCGCCGCCGCCGAGCATCTGGTACAGCGGAGCGTTGTGCAGCTGTGCCCACAGATCGTAGATGGCGATCTCCACCGCCGCCTTGGCGCTGGTATTGCGCTCAAGCGAGGTCTGGATCAGCCCGCAGATGCGGTTGAGGTTGCTGATGTCCTCGCCGATCAGGCGCGGCTTGATGAAGGTATTGATGGCCTCGATGATCGAGCCGTGCGTGTCGCCGGTGATCACCGCAGTGGCCGGTGCCTCGCCGTAACCGGTATTGCCGGTGTCGGTGCGCACCATCACCACGATGTCTTCCACCGTTTCCACGGTGCGCAACGCGGTCTTGAACGGGGTTTTCAGCGGCACGCGGAGCATGCCAAGTTCGATGTCGGTGATCTTCATTTGGTGTCTTGCAGGCGGATGCGCTGGATGTTGGTCATGCGGTCGATGTAGCTGGCGGTGTCGCTGGCCATCATCGGTTGCAGCGGGGTCACCGATACGCCGTTGAGGCTGGCATGCACTCGCTTGCCGCTGGCATCGAACCAGCTGCCACCGGAAGTATCGTGGATCACCCAGGTCATGCCATTGGCTTCACCGAGCATCATCATCACGTGGCCGGGGATGTAGATCAGGTCGCCGACCTGCAGCTTGGCGATCGCATCATTGCGCTTGGCCTTGCTGTCCTTGTCGGTGAAGGGCACCCGGTTCAAGGCCGGGCTGATTGCTTGCGCGCTGGTATTGCGCGGCAGCAGCACGCCGAAGCTGCGGTAGATCTCCGAGACAAAACCGCTGCAGTCGCGGGTGTCGTAGGAGTGGCCCCAGCCATAGCGTTCGCCGAGGAACTTGAAGGCCTGGATGATCAGGTTGGCCCGGGTCAGCGGCAGGTAGTCGCTGGCCGATTCCTGCGAGCGCGGCAGCAGCGCAGGCACCAGGGCCAGGCTGCCATCGTCATTGCGCACCGGCAGCTGGATCACGTGGCCGCCATGCGCCTGCTGGCCATTGACCGGGTCCATCACCGGCCAGTCGGCCAGCACCGGCACGCGCACGCCCATTTCCAGCTGCAGGTCGGAGACGCGCGGCTCTTCCGGGGTGTGTGCGGTGAAGGCCTTGCCAGCAGTGATTACCCGGTACGGGCCGGTGGCGCCGTAACCGAAGACCTGTTCGGCGCTGCCGACGCCGACGAAGCGCTTCTCCATCCAAGCGGCATAACGCTCGCTGGCGACGAACACCCACTTGCCGTCGGCACTTTCATGCAGCACCGCCACCGCGTCACCGGGGAACAGCGCAGATTCCTGGAAGCGGTCGATATCGGTATCGCCCTGACTGCTGAATACGCGCAGTTCGGTCGGGAAGGCACGCAGCGCGGCGCGGTGCACGACCAGACCGTACTGAATCGGACGGTTGGCCGGAATCGCGTCCAGGCCAAGGTTGGCGGTCACCGCCTGTAGCTGGGCCGGCGTGACCTGCTTGCCATGCACGTCGTACAGGGTGCGGGTTGGCGGTTTGGAGATGCCGGCGATCTGCTCGCGGACCCATACTTGTGGCAGTAGCGCGGGCAGCGTG
The DNA here is from genome assembly GCF_056760175.1 of Stenotrophomonas sp. STEN021. Lineage (NCBI taxonomy): Bacteria > Pseudomonadati > Pseudomonadota > Gammaproteobacteria > Lysobacterales > Lysobacteraceae > Stenotrophomonas > Stenotrophomonas sp. STEN021. Next base: position 8,340 of record NZ_JBRREH010000042.1, read on the forward strand.
TGCAGGTCGATGATGGAGGCATCGAGCTGGCGCATGCGTGCGTTCTGCGCCTCGATGGCGGCGCGGTCCAGGATCACGGCGTCAGCATTGGGCAGCCTGCTGATCCAGGGCTGCGGCGTCAGCAGGGCTTCTTCCAGGCCGACGATGCCCGCGTAAGAGGGAGCAATCGCAGCCACTGGGGCCCGCGACAGCGCAAAAGCCGGCCCGGCGCACAGCGCCGTGGCGAGGATCAAAGCCCGCGCAAGCGGGGCAAGGCGTCGGCGCTGGGATAGCGGCGGCAAAGCAAGCATTGGGAAGCTCCCCTCGTTGATGCTCAGGAATATTTATTCCTTTCGCCGTCGAAAGCAAGAATAAATTATTGACCGGCTACCGGGTGCGTGTTACACAGCGTTAACCACCCTGCACGTGGAAGTGTTGCCGTGGCATCAAACGCCGATTCTGCCCGCTTTGCCCGCGCCCCGTTCGCCCGTACGGTCCTTGCCTCTGCGCTATGCATGGGGCTGGCCTGTATTGCCTATGCCGGGGAGGCTCCATCGATGGCGCTGCCCGAGTTGACGGCGCGTGTGGATCGTGGCGATTTTGCCGGCGCGCAGGCCGAGATCGACAAGGCACTGGCAGCACCCGGCACCGATGCCGACAGCCGCGCCGCCTACCTGTTCCAGCAGGAGCGCATGCGTCGCATCCGCCTGGATTTCACCCTGGATGAAGCGCAGGCCAAGGCCGCGGTGCGCAGGTCGGTGCCAGATCTTCGCGACGAGGAGTTCAAGGCCTGGGATGATGCCGGCCTGATCGAGCACCTGGACATCGATGGCCAGCGCCGCTGGTTCAAGCGGGCGCCGAACAACCTGTTCCTGTTCAGTGCCGAGGCCTCCAACCGACGGCCGGCCGACAAGCGTGTTTCCCGTCCCGGTCCGTACGAGCGGCTTGGCTCGCACCATATCGAGGTGATCAAGGCATCGGAGCAGAGCGGCCAGACCAGCATCAGCCCGCGTCGTGTGCGTATCACCCAGTCCATCAAGGTCGACGCCGATGCGGTGCCGGCTGGAAAGATGGTGCGTGCGTGGCTACCGTATCCGCGTTCGATACCCGGCCAGCAGGACAACATTCAATGGCTGAGCAGCGTGCCGCAAGGTGCGCAGATCGCGCCCGAGGACACGCTGCAGCGCACCGCCTATCTTGAGCGCAAGGCCGTGGCCGGCACGCCTACCGAGTTCTCGGTCAGCTACGAACTCACCATCTCCGCGCGTCGCTTCATCATCGACCCGGACAAGGTGCTGCCGACGCCGCGCGACCCCGCATTGCAGCCCTATCTGGCCGAGCGCGCACCTCATGTGGTGTTCACTCCGGCCATGCGGGAGTTCTCGCGCAAGGCGGTAGGCAATGAAACCAACCCGTACCGCGTCGCCAAGAAGTTGTTCGATGCGGTGGATGCGATTCCGTGGGGCGGTGCCCGCGAGTATTCGACGATCAGCAATATCTCCGACTATGCGCTGCACGCAGGTCATGCCGATTGTGGCCAGCAGACCTTGCTGCTGATCTCGTTGCTGCGCATGAACGGCATCCCGGCGCGCTGGCAGTCGGGCATGGTGTATTCGGACAACGAGGTCGGCTACAACAACCTGCACGATTGGGGCGCGCTCTATCTCGCGCCCTACGGCTGGGTGCCGATGGATGTAAGCACGGGCGCACTGGACAGCGACCAGCCCGAACAACGCAATTTCTATTTCGGCGGGCTGGATGCCTACCGCATCGCGTTCAACGATGACTACTCACGCGCGTTCGTGCCTGCCAAGCAGCACTTCCGTTCGGAGACCGTTGATCTGCAACGAGGTGAGGTTGAGTGGGAAGGGGGGAACCTTTACTTCAACCAGTGGCAATACGACTTCCAGTCGCAGATTCTGGCGCCGGAGTCCAAGTAATAGAACGTCGTAACCGTTGTCTTACTTATCGATTTACGTCTGCAGGAGAGAGCAGGGGATGAACAGGAAAATGTTGAAAAGAGCGGCGCTGACCGTCGCATTGGGCGCCTGTCTGGGCGTGATGGCGCCTAGCGTGATGGCGCAGAGTGCAAGCGGTGCCATCGCCGGCCGGGCAAGCTCGGGTGATCAGATCACCATCGTCAACAAGGCAACGGGTTTGACCCGCAGCATCACCGTCGGCAGCGACGGCTCGTACCGGCTGAGCCAGTTGCCGATCGGCGACTACAGCCTGCAGGTGAAACGGGACGGGCAGACCGACAAGGAGCCGTTGGCAGTCAACGTGTCGCTGGGTGGCACTACCACCGTCAATCTTGGTGGTAGCAGCGCTGGCGGCGCGGTGAACTTGGACTCGGTGCAGGTAGTTGGCTCGAAGATCGTCAACCGGGTCGACGTCTACTCGACCGAATCCTCGTTCAACATCAAGCGCGAAGAACTGGCGCGCATGCCGGTGGACCAGAGCGTAGCCGCGGTCGCCTTGCTGGCGCCGGGCGTGGTGGACTCCGGCTCGAGCTTTGGTGGCTTGAGCTTCGGTGGTTCCTCCGTGGCCGAGAACGTGGCCTACATCAACGGCCTGAACGTCACCGATCCGTATCGCCGCCAGGGCTTCTCGACGGTCCCCTTCAACTTCTATGAAGAGTTCCAGATCAAGACCGGCGGTTACTCGGCCGAGTTCGGCCGCAGCACCGGTGGCGTCATCAATGCTATCACCCGCTCGGGCGGCAATGAGTTCAAGGGTGGCGTGCAAGTCACCATGGAACCGTCGGCATGGGCGTCGGACCGCAAGGATCATTTCCACAGCGATGGCACCATTGACGAGCGCGACCGCACCAGCCGCGATCGCAGCCCGCTGACGAAGACCAATGTGTGGGCGTCCGGCCCGATCATGCAGGACAAGTTGTTCTTCTTCGCGATGTACGAGAACCGCGACAGCAAGTCGCAGGATATCGATACTTCCCAGGCGCTGAAGACCAAGAGCAACAACGATTTCTGGGGCACCAAGCTTGACTGGCGCATCAACGACAACCACTTGCTGGAGCTGCTTGCGTTCTCCGACAAGGCAGATTCGCTGACCACCAGCTACGACAATTACAACTGGGCCACCAATGCTCTCGGTGAGTCTAGTGGCCAGAGCAGTGATTCCTCCGGCGGTGACAACTGGTCGTTGACCTACACCGGGCACCTGACCGACAACTTTGTCGCCAAGGCGATGTACGGCGTCAACAAGCGTAGCGCGGTCAGCGATAGCCCGATGGATGGCGAATGCAGCATCATCACGGTGGCGTCCAGCTACACCCAGAAATATGGTGCCCAGAGCAACGTGGGCTGTCACCCGACCAACAGCGCCATCAGCAGCCGCGAAGACAAGCGTGAAGCGGCTCGTCTGGACTTCGAATGGACCCTGGGCGATCACCTGGTCCGCTTTGGCGTGGACCAGGAGGTGATGGATTCGGACAGTTCGACGATCTACCCGGGCGATGGATCCACGTATCAGGTGCTGTCGGTCAAGGCGGGCAGTGCGGTGAATGGAACGGTGTTGCCATCCGGCGTCACCGACATCGTTGACGCGCGCTACAAGGTCACCGGCGCGCCGGTCAGCACCAAGGCGCAGGCCTTCTATCTGGAAGACAACTGGAACGTCACCCCGAATCTGTTGCTGAATCTGGGCGTGCGTTTCGACCAGTTCCACAACAAACTGGCCTCGGGCGCCACCTTCGCCAAGTCCAAGTTCAATGACATGATCTCGCCGCGTCTTGGCTTCAGCTGGGACGTGAAGGGTGATGGCTCGATGAAGGTGTTCGGTAACGCGGGTCGTTACTACACCCCGCTCACCAACAAGCTCACCGACTACTTCGGTGGTGGTACCACCGATGAGCATACCTATTACGCGTTCAATGGTTGGGCGGAGAAGCAGAGTTCAAGCGGGAACACCTACAAGGTTCCCGTGCTCGGTCAGCAGATCGGCCCGGTCAACACCGAAGGCAACGCCCCGGCACCGACGGACGTTCGTACTGCGGTGGCGCGTGACCTGAAGCAGGTATTCCAGGATGAGTACATCCTCGGTTTCCAGCAGGCGATCAACGAGGAGTGGTCGTACGGCGTGAATGCCACCTACCGTCGCATGACACGCGCCGTGGAAGATGCGCGCATCAACCATGTGGCGGGCTGCGATTGGTACTCGGGCGACTGGCCCATCATCAACCCGGGTGAAACCAACAAGCTGTGGTGCCCGGATACCAATAGCTGGGTCACCTTGGACTCGTCCAAGGACGGCTACAAGGCCCTGGGCAGCGGCACCATCATGGGTTACAAGCGGCCCAAGCGTACCTACAAGGCGCTGGAGTTCCAGATCGACCGTGCTTGGAATGACAAGTGGTCGTTCAATGCCAGCTACCTGCTGTCCAAGAGCGAGGGCAATATCGAAGGGCCGGTGAATTCGGATACCGGCTATAACGACACCAATCTGGTGCAGTACTACGATCACCCGGCGGTCAACGAGCGCTTCGGCGTCACCTTCAATGACGCCCGTCACCAGTTCAAGCTGCGTGGTGCGTACAAGTTGAATGAGCAGTGGTCCTTCGGTAGCACGCTGTCGGCCCGCTCGGGTGGTCCGATCACCGCGTTCGGCGTGGTGTGGCCGAACGACAACCGCAATGCTGGCGGCCCGGGTGAATACAGTGGTGGTGGTTCGGGCTGGCTGTGCAAAGCCAACTGCTCGACCTGGGCTACCCGCGAGCTGGAGTACTCCGAGCGCGGTGCGTTCGGCCGCATGCCTTGGGTAATCGATCTCGGTGCCAGCGTGATGTGGACCTTGCCGGTGGAAGGTATCGACCTGACGGCACGCCTGTCGGTCTATAACCTGCTCAACCGGCAGACGGTGGTCAACGTGCACTCCCGCTACGAGAGCACTCCCGGTACGAAGATGCCTTACTTCGCCGAGGGCACTAATTGGCAGGCACCGCGTTACTCCAACCTTGTTGTGACCTGGAACTTCTGATGTAGTTTGTGAGAACGGCCCGCTTCGGCGGGCCGTTCGCTTTTGGGAGGAGAGAACATGGGATTGAGGATCTGGCTGCTCGTCGCAAGCGTCGCCTTGGGCGGAGCAGCGCCGGCAGTGGCTGCGGAAAGTGCGGATAGCGCGCGCGTTGATGCCTTGCTCGACCAGGCAGTGCAGCACTACCAGCTGCCCGGTATCGCCATGGGCGTGATCGAGGATGGCAAGCTTGTCTATCGCGGTACGCGCGGCGAGCTGGTTGCAGGGCAGGGTGCGGCGATCAACGACGACAGCCTGTTCAAGATCGCCTCGAACACGAAGGCGATGACCGCAGCAGTACTGGCGCGGCTGGTGCAGGCCGGCAAGCTGCGTTGGGATGATCCGGTCACCAAACACCTGCCGCAGTTCCGCATGCAGGACCCGTGGGTGACGCTTAACATGCAGGTGCGCGATCTGCTGATCCATAACAGCGGCCTCGGCCTGGGCGCAGGCGACCTGATGCTATGGCCCGAACCGAACAACTTTGATCGCCAGGACATCATTGCCGGCTTGGCGCATCTGAAGCCGACCGGTAGCTTCCGTAGTGAATACGCCTACGACAACCTGATGTATGTGGTGGCGGGCGAAGTCGCCGCTGCCGCAGGCGGCAAGCCATACGCGCAGTTGGTGCGCGAGGAGATCTTCCAGCCACTGGGCATGCAGCGCTGCCAGGTAGGTGCATGGTCACCGGCGGCGCTTGGCAATATCGCCCAGCCGCATCATCGTGATGGCAAGCGCAACGTCGCTGCCGAGCGCGATCCTGCACAGGTCACCGATTTCCCGTCGATGGCTGCTGGCGGAGTTCGCTGCAGCCTCAACGACATGCTGCGCTGGATGCAGGTGCTGCTGGACCCCGCGCAGGCGCCAGACTGGCTCGACGCGACCCAACGGCGTGCGCTGTGGACCGCGCATATGCCGATGCCGATCAGCCAGCGCCTGCGCGACTGGGACAACACGCACTTCTACGCCTACGGCTATGGCTGGCGTCTGTCGGATATGGATGGGCAGTGGAAGGTCGCGCATACCGGCACCTTGTCCGGCATGTATTCCTCGCTGGCCTTGTTGCCGGACCGCAAGACCGGCGTGGTGATCCTGATCAACGGTGAGGGCGAAGACGCACGCACGGCGCTGATGCAGGCCATGCTCAAGCACTACACCGCACCGGCCGCGAGCAATGACGTGCTGCATTACGCCAGGTTGATTGACGATGCGGCCGCGCAGCGCCGTTCGGCAGGGCATGTGCGCCCCGCATTGCCGAAGGCACGCCAGGCCACGCTGGCCGAGTTCGGCAGCAAGGTTGGCGTCTGGCAGGACCCGTGGTTCGGCGAGGTGTCCCTGTGCCCGCGTGATGGCACGCTGCAGTTCGCCTCGGTCAAGTCGCCGCGCATGAGCGGGCAGGTGATGCGTGCCGGTGAGCGCTGGTATGTGGCCTGGCAGGGATTGGGCGAAGATGCCGATGCCTGGCTGGAATTCTCCGGCGACGCCCAACATCCGCTGCTGCACCTGCGCGCCATCGACCCGGATATCGACTTCAGCTATGACTACCCCGATCTGGAATTCCAACGCCATGGCGATTGCCACTAAATCGCTGCCGTTGTTGCTGGCACTGCTGCCGTTCACCGTGCTTGCCCAGCAGGTGCAGGTATCGGCGGCAAAGACGCCGGCACAGGCCGGCATCGTCGATGTCACCACGCTGGCCCCGGACATCGCCCTGGACATCCGCTATGCCGGCACCGACAACTTTACTGGTCGCGTCGTCCCCGGCTATGACGCACCGCGTTGCTATCTGCTGCAGCCGGCGGCGCAGGCCCTGGCGCGGGTGCAGCGCGAACTGCGCGCGCAGGGCTATCGCCTGCAGGTGTTTGACTGCTACCGGCCAGTGCATTCGGTGACCTCGTTCGTTGCCTGGGTGCACGATGGCAATGATCAGATCGCCAAGCAGCGCTATTACCCCAATATCGACAAGAGCCGCCTGCTCGATGGCTATATCGCCGAAACCTCTGGCCATAGCCGGGCGGCGACGGTGGACCTGGGCGTGCTGGATTGCCGCAGCATGCCTTGCACCGCCTTGGACATGGGCACCGGCTTCGATCGCTTCGACGTGCTGGCGCATACCGCCAATCCCGATATCAGCGCGTTGCAGAAGCAGAACCGACAGCTGCTGCTGGGTGCGATGCAGGCGCAGGGTTTTGCCAACTATCCAATGGAATGGTGGCATTACACCTTCAAGCCCGAGCCCACGCCGACCACGGCCTACGACTTCCCGGTGCGTTGAGCGGGGCAGGGGCGGTTAGACTGCGGTTCCCTGTATGGACCGCGCTGCGCCCATGAATCTGGTTCTGCATTACGGCCTGCTCGGCTCGCTGGAAGCTGGCCTGATCGCCTTGGCGATCGGCTTTGTGGTGTTCGCACTGTGGTGGCAGGTGTGCCGACGCGCAGGGCTGCGCCATGGCCATGCCATCGCCTATGCCAGCCTGATTGCTGCGGCCATTGCTGCGGGCGTGGATGGCTGGAAGCTGTTTTCGCTGGGCATGGTCAACCTGCAGTCGCCGCTGTACGCCAAATTGGCGCTGGCGTCGATCCATGATCCGGACCAGCTGGGCACGCGGGTGCTGTTGGAATTGATTGGCGTGGCGGTTGGCGTTGGCCTGGGTTGGTTGTTGTTCAGTTCGCGGCAACCCTTGGCTGACACCACGCATGATGCTTGAGGCATCGGCATTGCATCGATAAGGACGATGCTTGGAACGCTCTAATCATCGGCTTACTTTCACTTCATGCACGGCTAACAGGGGAGGTAACCGCTGAGTCGGCACGAGTGGTTAACAGGATGTTCGCTGCGGTTTTCAGGGGTGCAAGCGATTCAGTCACAGCTTGTCAGGGTTGGGGTGTGCGGAATTCCCGCGCTTTAGCCAACACACGAGGAAGACCTGATGACCGTACGTAATCGCACTCCGCTGTTCGCCCTGGTTGCCATCGTAGGTTCCGCGCTTGCTTTGCCGGCAATGGCGCAGGATGCACAGGATCAGGCCGCCGCTGCGCAGGCACAGGCTGCGCAGGCGCAGGACTCGGCGGCACAGGCACAGAGTGCTGCAGCCAGCGCATCGAGCAGCGCCGCCAAGGCCTCGGCTGCGGCAGGTGGTGGTCAGAGTTGGGCTGATGTGGACGCCGATGGTGATGGCACCATCAGCAAGACAGAATCGCAGGCCAACGCCGGCCTGGCGCAGGTGTTCGACGAAGCCGATGGCAACAAGGATGGCAAGCTGACACCGGAGGAGTACCGGGCTTATGCGGCTGCGCATAAGAAGTAATTGGTAACCGGGTAGGGCTCGAAGAGCACCCCTCCCCTGCGCTATGCGCAAGGGAGGGGGTAGAAGCGGCATTGCGCGGTGAACCAGCAGTTTGCGCGGTCCGCTCCCTCCCTTGCACGCAGTGCAGGGGAGGGCCGGGGAGGGGTGCTCTTGCTGTTGCACTTTGCTTGAACTGCCATCCCAGCCAGCCAAACCCCGCCTTCCAGATGCAATCCCCTATTCACTGCGGGGCAGATTGCTATCCTGTGCGGCATGAACATGCAGACTTCCCCCTCCGCCATCGGCCTGGTCGGCTTCGACGGCGATGACACGCTCTGGAAGAGCGAAGACTATTACCAGAAGGCCGAGCACGAATTTGGCCTGATCCTCAGCAACTACATCGACCTGCACGACGCCGGCACCGCCCAGCATCTGCTCAAGGTGCAACGCCGGAATCTGGCCGTATTCGGCTACGGCGCCAAGGGCATGACCCTGTCGATGCTGGAAGCCGCCATCGAACTGACCGACGAGAATATCTCCGCGCACGATCTGCGCCAGATCGTCGAGATCGGCCGTCGCACGCTGGCGCATCCGGTCGATGTCATCGATGGCGTCCGTGAAGCCGTGGCGGCTATCGCTGCCGAATACCCGGTGGTGCTGATCACCAAGGGCGATCTGTTCCATCAGGAACAGAAGATCGAGCGTTCCGGCCTGCTGGATCTGTTCCCGCGCATCGAGATCATCTCGGAGAAGGATCAGTCCACCTACGCCAAGGTATTGGCCGAGTTCAACATGCCGGCCGAGCGTTTCGTGATGATCGGCAACTCGCTGCGCTCGGATATCGAGCCGGTGCTGGGGCTGGGCGGTTGGGGCATCCACACCCCGTACGCAATGACCTGGGCGCATGAGGCCGAGCACGGCGTCTCCGCGGAAGAGCCGCGCCTGCACCACGCCGACACCGCCCACCAGTGGCCGGAAGCGGTGCGCGCCGTCGCCGCGCAGGCTGCAGCGGCACGAGGCAACTGAGATGAGCGCGGCAGGCTCCCGGCAATCTCCACGTCGCACAGGCTTGCTGCTGCGGCTTGGGTTGCTGGCAACTGCCGTGCTGCCCCTGCCGTTGTTGGCCCAACAACCACCAACGGCAGCGGTGGCCGAGGTCTACGTGCCGGCCACCGGTGACGCCTGGGTGGACAAGCAGTTGGCCGATATCAACGCCTATGCCGCGCGCTACCCGGAAGCCTTCGTCGATGAGCTGGCGCGTTATGCCAGTGCGCGCCCGGGCTATGTGCAGGCCTTGCTGCAGGACCATGGCTGGAAACCGGGCGATGTCTATCTGGCCTGCTTCTGGGGCAAGCTCAACGGCAGCAACTGCCGTACCGCGGTGAAGGCCCGCGCACAACAGCCCGAGGCCAACTGGAAAGAGGTGTTGGCTGGCCTGCAGCCGGCCCCGGACAACCTGCGCTGGCGCGCCCTGCGCCACGCCATCGTCGCCAGTTTCGATCACTGGGACCGGCCGATCACGCTGGATCCGCTGCTGCAGCGTCAGCTCGGCGACCGCGCCCAGCGCGAGGCGGCAGCACGCAAAAGTGCCGCGCAGTAACCAGCGGCGGTAATTGCTGCCCTGCAGATAGGCGTAGCGGTCGATTCCGGGCGAAAATGGGCCTCCTTCGATTTCGCGTCAAAGCGCTTTGTCATGACCGCCGACCGTTTCGTTTCGCCCGATCACATCCGAAGCCTGTTCTCGCAGGCCATGTCGCATATGTACCGCACCGAAGTGCCGTTGTACGGCACGTTGGTGGAACTGGTTGGCGCGATCAACGCCGACGTCCTGGCCGCGCAGCCGGAGCTGGCCGCGCAGATGCAGCGCAGCGGCGAACGCGAGCGCCTGGACGTGGAACGTCATGGCGCGATCCGCGTCGGCACCGCGCAGGAGCTGGCCACGCTGGGTCGCCTGTTCGCGGTGATGGGCATGCAGCCGGTGGGTTATTACGATCTGTCGGTGGCCGGCGTGCCGGTGCATTCCACTGCGTTCCGGCCGGTCGACGGCGAGTCTTTGAACCGCAACCCGTTCCGCGTGTTCACCTCGCTGCTCCGGCTGGAACTGATTGAAGACGCCGCACTGCGCGAGCAGGCCGCCGAGATCCTGGCCCGCCGCAACATCTTCACCGCTGGCGCGCTGCAGCTGATCGAGCAGTGCGAGCGCGATGGCGGCCTGAGCGAAGACGATGCCTGGCGCTTCGTGGTCGAGTCGCTGGAAACCTTCCGCTGGCACAACGAAGCCACCGTGTCGCTGGAGACTTATCACGCCCTGCACGGCGCGCATCGTCTGGTTGCCGACGTGGTCAGCTTCCGTGGCCCGCATATCAACCACCTCACCCCGCGCACGCTGGACATCGATGCCGCACAGGTGGCGATGCAGTCGCGTGGTCTGGCGGCAAAGGCTGTGATCGAAGGCCCGCCGCGCCGCGACTGCGCCATCCTGCTGCGCCAGACCAGCTTCAAGGCGCTGGAGGAGCTGGTGCATTTCCCCTCCGGCGCGGACAACGACGCCGGTACCCATACCGCGCGTTTCGGTGAAATCGAACAGCGCGGCCTCGCGCTTACGCCGAAGGGACGCGATCTTTATGACGCCCTGCTTGCGCAGGCGCGTGGCGGTGAAGGCAGTGCCGGTGGTGACTACATGCAGCGTCTGCAGAGCGCGTTCACCGCGTTCCCGGATGACCATGCAACGCTGCGCCGCGAAGGCCTGGGCTATTACCGCTACAGCCTGACCGATGCCGGTCTTGCCGCTGATGCAGATACGCGTGCCTTGCCGGCGGAAGTGTTGATCGAGCGCGGCCTGGCCAGTGCTGATCCGATCATCTATGAGGATTTCCTGCCGGTGAGTGCGGCGGGTATTTTCCAATCGAATCTTGGCGGCGGCGAACAGCGTGCGTATGCCGCGCGTGCCAACCGCGATGCCTTCGAGCAGGCCCTGGGCGCGCCGGTCAGCGACGAGTTTGCGATCTACGAGCGCCTGCAGGCCGAGTCGCTGGCAGCCCTGAAGGGTTGATGCATTGCTCCCTCCCTTTGCCGCAGGCAAGGGGAGGGTTGGGGAGGGGTGCTTCTGCCGTTGCTTCAAGGCAACTGCATCAATCCACGCACGCCAAGCTTCAAACGCAGATCAAGCGCAGAAGCTTACCCCTCCCCAACCCTCCCCTGCGCTACGCGCAAGGGAGGGGGCACAAACGCCTGGCTCAATTGCCGTAACGGGTCTTCAACATCGCCCACGCCGAGCGCAGCGCCAGCGCTTCACCACCGGCCGGGCGGCCCGGGCGTTCGCCGTCGTTCCAGGCGTAGACGTCCAGATGCGCCCACACCTGTCCTTCGTTGATGAAACGCTCCAGGTACAGCGCTGCAGTCACCGAGCCGGCCATACGCGAGCCAGCGTTGGCCAGGTCGGCGATGCCGCTGTTGAGGTAGCGCAGGTAGGGACGCCACAACGGCATGCGCCAGACCGGGTCGCGCGTGCTGTCGCCGGCCTGCAGCCACTGGTTGGCCAGGGTGTCGTCATTGGCGAACAAAGCCGGCAGGTCCGGGCCTAGTGCGATGCGTGCAGCACCGGTGAGGGTGGCGAAATCGAGGATGGTGTCCGGGTTCTGCTCGCTGACGTAGGTCAACGCGTCGCACAGCACCAGCCGGCCTTCGGCGTCGGTGTTGTCGATCTCCACGGTGATGCCTTTGCGGGTGGTGATCACCTCGCCGGGACGGAAGGCATCCGGGCCGACGGCGTTTTCCACCGCAGCCACCACCAGGGTCAGCTGCACCGGCAGCTGCTGCGCCATCACCAAGCCTGCGAGCGCGATGGCGTGGGCGGCACCGCCCATGTCCTTCTTCATGTTGCGCATGCCGTCGGCCGGCTTCAGGTCCAGACCGCCGGTGTCGAAACACACGCCCTTGCCGACCAGTGCCAGATGCGGCGCACCCGGGTTGCCCCAGCGCAGCACGATCAGGCGCGGTGCGCGATGCGAGGCGCGGCCAACGGCGTGGATGGTCGGGAAATTCAGCTCCAGCAGTTCATCGCCGGCAATCACTTCCAGCTCGCCGCCATGGGCATCGACCAGATCGCGAGCGGCGTCTTCCAGCTGCTGCGGGCCCATGTCTTCGGTGGGCGTGTTGACCCAGTCGCGCACGCGCAGGCAGGCGGTCACCACGTCGAGAATTTCAGCGGCCGGCGTTGCCAGCAACTGTGCGGCCGGGCGCGCCAGCTTGCGGTAGCGGTCAAAGCGGTAGCTACCCAGGCCCCAGCCGATCTGCAGGTTGGCGCTGCTGCTGGCGTCCAGCGCGTTGGCAACCTGCCAGCTTGTACCGGCCGGCAGCGCGAACGGGGCATGCGCATAGGCGTAGGCATCGGCGTGGTCGCCAACGCCGAGCACGGCGCCGGTAATGCCGTTGTCGCCGGGCAACAACAGCACGCTGTTAGGTGCGGCATTGAACTGTTGTGCTGCGGCCCAGGCCTGCACGGCGGCCGGCTGCTGTGCTTTCCAAGCGGCGAAGCCGTCGCGGTCCAGCACGTACAACGGCAGGGCATTGGTGGAATCGGTGGTGTAAGCGGTAATCGGGGTCATGGTGTTCTCTTGCGTCTGCTGGCGGCCGTGGGCTTAGCGCTGCTGCGAGGATGCGTTCGCATCCAACCAGTCGGCCAGTCCGGTCAGGGTGTCGAACTGCAGGTCAGGCTGCAGCTCGGTGTGGGTCCATGAATGTTCTTCGCGGTTGATCCAGCAACCACGCAGGCCGGCGCGCATCGCGCCGGCTACGTCCATTTCGGCATGATCGCCGACATGCAGTACCTGCGCGTGTTCAACGCCGAGGCGTTCGCAGGCGGCATGGAAAATACTGGGGTCCGGCTTGGCTGCACCGTGCTCGCGCGAACCCAGCTGGAAGGCGAACAGCTCGCCGATACCAATCCGATGCAGGTCGGCATTGCCGTTGCTCACTGCAGCCACCGGCACGCGCGCGGCGATTCGGCGCAGTGCGGCCAGTGCATCGGGATAGAACTCGACCTGGTTGCGTGCGGCGTAGAACGCTTCGTAGGCGGGGTCCAGCAGGTCCATGCTCGCGCCGCTGTTTTCCAGCGCCTCGGCCAGGGTCAGCCGGCGCAATGCGCTCAGGTCGTAATGCAGATGCGGGTTGTCGCGGAACGAGCGTTCGCGCAGTTCACGCATGGCCGCGACCGGGTACATGCGGGCGGTGGCCGGGCTGTGTTCCAGCATCCAGTCATGCAGCACCTGGTCGATGCGGGCACCTATGGGAGCGAACGGCCACAGGGTGTCGTCCAGATCGAGGGTGATGGCGAGTACGGGGAAATTCATCCGGGCATTTTACGCCAAGCCCATGAGCCGGGCCTGTAGGGGCCGTGGCTGCCCGCTTTTGTAGGAGCCGGGGGGGGGGGCGCGGCGGGGCGCAACACAGGTGGGGGGGGGGGGGGGGGGGGGGGCCGCGCCCCGAGGGGGCGGGGGGGGCGGGGGGCGCACTCCCAGCCCCCCCAACACCCTCTGGCGCTCCCCCCCGGTGGGGCCCCCCCACCCCCCGGCGCGGGGCCCCCCCCGCCCAAAAAAACCCCGACGTTTATTCCAGCAGCTTGGCCCAGCCGTGCATGCCGTCGACGCGGCTCAGCACCAGCTTCACGCAGACCAGCAGCGGTACCGCCAGCAGCAGGCCGACCATGCCCCACAGCCAGCCGAACAACATCAGCGCCAGGATCAGCATCAGCGGCGATATCGCCATGCGGCGGCCAAGCACGATAGGTGTGATCAATTGCCCCTCCAGCGTATGCAGGGCCAGGTAGGCCAGCGCCGGCAGCAAGGCGGTCAGTGGATCGCGGAATTCGACGAAGCCCATCAGCAGCATCAGCACGATGCCGATCAGCGGCCCCACATACGGGGCGAAGTTCAGCAGCGCGGCCACCGTGCCCCACAGCAGGGCCTCGGGCAGGGCGATGCCGAGCAGCATCAGTACGCCGGACAGGAGCAGGCCCAGGCCAACGTTGATGAGGGTGATGGTCAATACATAGCGCGATATCTCCCGCTCGATCGAGCGCAATATCTCGGCGGTGAAGCGCTTCTGCTGGCGGTTGGGCAGCAGGGCGATCACATGCCGCTGCAGGTTTTCGCCGTAGATCATGAAGAACAGGGTCAGCAGCACCACCGCCAGCGCCGAGGCGGCCAGCTTGGGCGTGCGCACCAGTGCCTTGTAGGGATCGTCGAGCTGGGTGCGTATTACCTGCACCTTGCGGTTGCCTTCACCGCCGGCGGCGCGGGCGAAGCTCTCCGCGGCCTGGTTGGCCTGCTGCACCGGTTTGACGAAGTCCTGCACCTGCCGCGAGATCTGCCGCATCTGCTGCGGCGCTTCCTGCACCCATTCGGTGGCGGGGCCGGCCAGCTGCACGGTCAGGGCGGTGCTGCCGGCCAGGCCCGCGGACAGCACCAGCAGTGCGCCGAGAAAACGCGGCAGGTGCAGTTTCTGCAGCAGGCGGATGATGGGGTTGCCAATCAGCGCGAAGAACATCGCCAGCAGCACCGGCAGGATCACTTCCTGCGCGGCCCACAACGTATAGCCCACCGCCAGCGTCGCCAGCACCACCAGCGAGACGGGCGCGCGTGGGCGTGGTGCAGGAGGTTCTGCTGGGCGGGCTGTGGCTTCGGGCAAGGTGTCAGACATGCAGGCGGCGCTCCGTGAACGGAACGGCGCGCGGTGGCGCCGTGCTCAGGATTCTGACAGTTCTGTCGCCGCTTCGGCGGGGCCGGGTGGCGTGTTGTTGTTACGCATAGTGGTGGGCGGCTGCGTGTCGTCTTCGGTCTCGCTGGCATCTTCATCTGCATCGGCCGCAGCCTGCCCGGCCATCACCCCGGCCGCTGCCGCAGCGGCGGCAAACGAGGCGACCGAAGCCTGCGCGCTGCTGACCAGCCCGGACACCGAGCCGATCATCTGCAGCCAGCGACTGCCGCTGAAGGCACCGCCGGGTTCCAGCTTGCCAGCCAGGAAGCCGCCGGCCAGGCCGACCACCACGATGCGGCCGGGTGTCCATGCACTGCGCCAGCTCTGGTTGAGCAGGTTCCATTGCTGGGTGGTTTCCTCGCCACGCACCTGCACCACGGCTTCGGCGCGGCGTACACGGCGTTGCAGGGCTTCAAAATTCACGGTGTGTGCTCCCCGGGGATCTTCACTTCGGCATCGGGGTCTTCGCCGCCGGGCTCATCAAACAGGCCCAGCCGCGACAACTGCCGGCGGGTGGCATGCATGCCGGTGTGGTGGAAGAAATACGACACCCGCCAGATCGCGTAGCCGGTGACGGCCAGGCTGGTGAGGGTGGGGATCAGCAGCGAGACGAACAGCGACAAGCCCATGTATTGCAGCATCGCCACCGCCGTGGCCGCCAACAGCAGCCATGCCGAGGCACCGAACACGATGGCCACGCCGCTCCATGCCAATGAGCGGCCAAACGCGCTGCGCGCCAAGGACAGGTCGGCCGAAGCCAGCCGGCGCAGGGAGCGCAGCGTGTTGGAAGCCGAGTCCAGCGTCTGCCGGCCGGCCGCGCCAACCTGGCGGATGCTTTCTTCCAGCCCGGGCGCCTGGCCCGGGGTGGAATCGTCGCCAGTGGGCGGTGTTGCGTTATCGCTCACGCCGATCAGTCGTTGCTGCGGGCGAGCTTGGCGATGATCCAGCCAGCGGCGAAGGCCACGCCGAACGAGGCCAGCGGACGCTCACGGATGAGGTCGGCGGCGCTGTCGATCAAGTCCTTGCCCTTGTCCATCAAGGCATCGACCTGTTCCTTGGCGGCGGCACCGCCCAGTTCAGCGGCAGCCAGGCCAGACAGCGCGCTGTCGGACAGCTCGGCCTTCATGTTGGCCTTGCCCAGACGCAATTCGTCACCGGCGGCACCGGCCGCGCCCTTGACGGCTGAGCCAGCGGCGGAAGCGGCGGACTTCAGGTGTGCGCCAGCCTCGCCCAGGTGTTCCTTCATGTTCTCGGTATTGGTGGGGCTCATCGTGATCTCCTGGTTTCAGCGGGTGCGCCAGATGGCGCGCGGTTGCAACAGAACTCAACAAATAGCAGTTGCCGGGTGTAAACAACGTTACGCCAGCACAACAAGATGCTCACCTAGGGATCATCGCATCATCAATTGGCCGCGCTGGCTGCCGCCGCGCAGGATGCTGAGCACCAGCTGCGGCGGGCGTTGGCCGAAGCTGGCACGCCAGCCGGCGAGGTCGGTGAAGGCACCACTGCTGGCTGCAAGAATCACGTCACCACTGGCCAGACCTGATTGCGCGGCGCGGCTGCCACGCGCCACTTCACTGACCAGTACGCCGTTGATGCCGGCCTGGCGCAGCGATTCGGGCAGGTCGGCGAATGTAGCCCCGCTCAGGCGCGGGTCCAGCGTGTCGCCGGCGACGGCGCGCGGTTGTTCCTTCAAGGTGGCCTTGAGCTGCAGCGGCTTGCCGTCGCGGCGCACTTCCAGATCAACCGTGCGGCCGACCGTGGAGAGACCTTCAAAGTTGTGCAGTGCCTGCGCGCTGTCCACGCGCTGCCCATTGATGGCGGTGACCACGTCGCCAGCCTTGACCCCCGCCGCTGCTGCACCGGAGCCGGCAAGCACGCGTGTAACCAGCGCGCCGCGTGCTTCTTCCAGACCCAGGCCCTGCGCGATCTGCGGGGTCAGGTTCTGCGTTTCCACGCCCAACGTGCCGCGCACCACCACACCCTTGGTGATCAGCTGCTCGACCACGTCGCGGGCAAGATTGGACGGAATGGCCAGGCCCAGGCCGATGTTGCCGGCCATGCTGCCCTGCGGGTTGTAGCTGGCGGTATTGATGCCAACCAGCTGGCCGTTGAGGTTGACCAGTGCGCCGCCGGAGTTGCCCGGGTTGATCGAGGCATCGGTCTGGATGAAGTTCTGGTAGCCCAGCCCGCGTATACCACTGCGGCCCACCGCCGAGACGATGCCGGAGGTGACGGTCTGGCTGAAGCCGAACGGGTTGCCGATCGCCACCACGAAGTCACCCACGCGCAGCTGGTCGCTGTTGCCCAGCGGCAGGGCGGTGAGCTTTTCGGCCGGGATGCGGATCAGCGCGATGTCGGTGTCGCGGTCCGAACCGAGGAATTCGGCCTTGACCGTGCGCCCGTCTGCCAGGGTGACCTGCACGTCGTCGGCGTTCTCGACCACATGGTGGTTGGTCAGCACGTAACCGCGCGCTGCATCGATGATCACGCCCGAGCCCAGCGACTCGTTGATGCGCTCCTGCGGCACCTGCGGGAACAGGCGGCGGAAGAATGGATCGTCGAAGTAGGGGTTGCGTACCCGCACCACCTGCTTGGTATTGACGCTGACCACGGCCGGCATGGCCTGTTCCAGCATCGGCGCCAGTGACGGCACTGCTTGCCCGGCAACGGCAGACGGCAATGCGGCGGTGGTGGGCAATACCGTGCTCAACGAGGCGGCGTCGGCGCGGTTGTCCAGGTGGGCATTGATGGCGGTGGCGGTGAAACCACCAAAGGCGGCTGCCAGGGCCAGGGTCAGCAGGGTCGGGATGGGGCGCATTGCCGGGGGTTCCATGCGGGGGCGCCCGAGGGCGGCGCCGGGGTGGGGCGGGTTGCTGAACACGAGTGTGGCGGGGGGCGGCTAAATCGGCAATGAAACTTCTGCATTGCCGCAATCCCAAGAGCCTCAAGCCCTGCACGGAATGCAATAGAGAAGACGTACATTTTTCGTTTGACATCACCCCGTGGGTGGGTAAGCTTGGTCCGGTCATCACCCACTAGATGTTGGGTTGATGTGAAAAGCGTCCCCAAGCAGTAGGGTTTAGTGCTCGGGGTGCAAGCACCCCAACGGAAGGCGTGCAATGACCGCGACAGTGATGCAGAAAACCGGTTTTTCCCGGAATCCCCTCATCCCGCCGACAGGCGCGTAAGTACGCGCCTGCGCGTCGTTGTCTTTGCTGCCCGGCCCGTTCGGGAAGAGAAAATCGCACCGCAAGGTGCCCCAGGAGAGTTTCCACAATCATGAGTACGGTGCGTCTGGAAGTGGTCAGCAATCAAACCAAGTCGGACATGATCCCTCTGCAACCTGCCTCGCAGGACATCTGGGAAAAGAAGTACCGCCTCACGACCAAGGCGGGCGAAGCGCTGGATGCCGATATCGATGGCACCTACCTGCGCGTGGCCCGTGCCCTGGCGGACGCCGAGGCAACCGACGACAAGCGCGCCTACTGGTTCGAGCGTTTCGCCTGGGCCCTGCGCCGTGGCGCGATCCCGGCGGGCCGCATCACTTCCAATGCCGGCGCGCAGCAGCACAAGCCGGCGACCAGCACCATCAACTGCACCGTGTCGGGCACCATCACCGACTCGATGGACGGCATTCTGGAGAAGGTCCACGAAGCGGGCCTGACCCTGAAGGCCGGCTGCGGTATCGGCTATGAGTTCAGCACCCTGCGTCCGCGCGGTGCCTTCGTTGCCGGCGCGGGCGCCTACACCTCCGGGCCGATGTCCTTCATGGATATCTACGACAAGATGTGCTTCACCGTGTCCTCGGCCGGTGGCCGTCGTGGCGCGCAGATGGGCACCTTCGACGTGTCGCACCCGGACGTGAAGGACTTCATCCGCGCCAAGCGCGAGGACGGGCGTCTGCGCCAGTTCAACCTGTCGCTGCTGATCACCGACGGCTTCATGGACGCGGTCAACACCGACGCCGACTGGCAGCTGGTGTTCCCGATCAACACCAAGGAACAGGCCGAAGTCGACCAGAACGCCACCGACGTGGTCTGGCGCGAGTGGCCGACCCACGAAAACTACATCGTCCACGATGACGGCCTGGTGGCCTGCAAGGTATACGGCCACATCCGTGCCCGTCACCTGTGGGACATGATCATGGTCTCCACCTATGACTACGCCGAGCCGGGTTTCATCCTGATCGACCGCGTCAACGAGATGAACAACAACTGGTGGTGCGAGAACATCCGCGCCACCAACCCCTGCGGCGAGCAGCCGCTGCCGCCCTACGGCGCCTGCCTGCTGGGCTCGGTGAACCTGACCAAGTTCGTGCGCGACCCGTTCACCGACAAGGCCTCGTTCGACTGGGACGAGTACAAGGAAGTGGTGCGCGTGTTCACCCGCATGCTGGACAACGTGGTGGAAGTGAACGGCCTGCCGCTGGAGCAGCAGCGCAACGAGATCATGCGCAAGCGCCGCCACGGCATGGGCTTCCTCGGCCTGGGCAGCACCATGACCATGCTGAAGATGAAGTACGGCAGCACCGAATCCTGCGAGTTCACCGAAGCCATTGCCCGCGACATGGCCGTGGCCGGCTGGGAAACCGGCCTGGAGCTGGCCCGTGAGAAGGGCGCCGCCCCGATCATGGAAGAGCAGTTCGACGTCACCGCAGCCATGCTGCGCCAGCGCCCGGAAATGAAGAAGGACGGCTGGAAGGTCGGCCAGAAGATCGCCGGCAAGGTGCTGCACGCCCGCTACAGCCGCTACATGCAGCGCGTGGCCACGGTGGCCCCGGAGCTGGTGGAAGAACTGGCCACGGTCGGTTCGCGCTTCACCCACCACAGCTCCATCGCCCCGACCGGCACCATCAGCCTGTCGCTGGCCAACAATGCCTCCAACGGCATCGAGCCCTCGTTCGCGCACCACTACAGCCGCAACGTGATCCGCGAAGGCAAGAAGTCCAAGGAAAAGGTGGACGTGTTCTCGTTCGAGCTGCTGGCCTACCGCCAGCTGGTCAACGACAAGGCCATGCCGTTCTCCGACGAGGCTGACGCCAAGCTGCCGGAGTACTTCATCAGCGCCGACGACATCTCGCCCAAGGAACACGTGGACGTGCAGGCCGCCGCGCAGAAGTGGGTGGACAGCTCGATCTCCAAGACCGCGAACGTACCCACCGATTACCCGTACGAGCAGTTCAAGGACATCTACCGCTACGCCCACGAGCAGGGCCTGAAGGGCTGCACCACCTTCCGTTTCAACCCGGCGGCCTTCCAGGGCGTGCTGGTCAAGGAAGCGGATCTGGAGAACACCACCTACCGCTTCGAGCTGGAAGACGGCCAGGTGGTGGAGGTCAAGGGCAACGAACAGATCGAGTACGACGGCGAGATGCACACCGCCGCCAACCTGTTCGACGCCCTGAAAGAAGGCTACTACGGCAAGTTCTGAGTGCCTTCATCGCCCTCCCGGCCGCGCGCTGGGAGGGCATGACGGTG
This sequence comes from Stenotrophomonas sp. STEN021, assembly GCF_056760175.1. Classification (NCBI taxonomy): domain Bacteria; kingdom Pseudomonadati; phylum Pseudomonadota; class Gammaproteobacteria; order Lysobacterales; family Lysobacteraceae; genus Stenotrophomonas; species Stenotrophomonas sp. STEN021. Next base: position 28,873 of record NZ_JBRREH010000042.1, read on the forward strand.
GCTTCGCCGCCACCTTCCTGTTGCGCGCTTGTTTCACGTTGCATCGGCTTCGATATAGCATCGCCACATTACAGACCCGATGCCCTTAGGAGGGCTTTATGAGCAATGGTAATGGTGTGACCGCGACCGTAACCCAGGTTGCCGAGAACGTGAAAGAAACCGTCAAGGAAACCGTTGCCCACGCGGGCGAGAGCATCGCGGCAACCGCCAGCGACGCCGTGGTCGCAGTGAAGGCCAGTGCAAAGAAGGTCGAGGCCGGCGCCAAGAAGCAGGTTGCCAAGGTCAAGAAGGCCGTCAAGAAGGCTGAAAAGGCCGTCAAGAAAGCCGAGAAGGTTGTCGCCAAAAAGGCCAGCGCGGCCAAGAAGGAAGTAAAGAAGAAGGTCGCTTCCGTGCGCCAGAAGCTGGAAGCCGCCAAGGCCAACGCCAAGGCCGAAGCCACCGAACTGAAGAAGAAGGGCGCCGGCAAGCGTGCGGCCACCAAGAAGGCCATCGCCAAGGTCGAGAAGAAGGCTGCTACCAAGGTCGCCTCGGCCAAGAAGACGGTGAAGGCTGCCGAGAAGAAGGTCGCCAAGGCCGTCGGCAAGAAGGCTGCTGCCGCCAAGAAGTCGGTGAAGGCCACCGAGAAGAAGATTGCCAAGGCTGTCGTCAAGAAGACCGCCGCTGCCAAGAAGGCAGTGAAGAAGGTCGAAAAGAAGGCTGCCAAGAAGGTCGCCGCCGTCAAGAAGACGGTGAAGGCCACTGAAAAGAAGGTCGCCAAGAAAGTAGCCGTCAGCAAGAAGACTGCTGCCAAGAAGGTTGCCGTGGCCAAGAAGACTGTGGCCAAGAAGGCCGCTACTGTAAAGAAGACGGTTGCCAAAAAGGCCACCGCAGTGAAGAAGGCCGCCAAGAAGGCGACCCGCAAGTAAGCCGCACCGCGCGCCCCGTCCCGCAGGGACGGGGTTGCCGCCACCTGCATCGCAGCACCACAACGTATAACCAGGATTCGCACCATGGCCGTCAAGATCGACAAGAAAATCAAGGGTTACTCCGTCGTCACTCCGGACGACAAAGCCCGTGAAACAGCAGCGGCCAAGGCCCCGGTCACGGTGGCCCAGGACGAATCCACGATCGACAACATCGTGCATATGCACGAGCGCATCGAGCGCCCGGAAGTGCTGATCGGCAGCACCTACAAGATCAAATCACCGCTGGTGGAGCACGCTTTCTACGTGACCATCAACGACATCGTGCTCAACCAGGGCACCGAGCACGAACTGCGCCGTCCGTTCGAAATCTTCATCAACTCCAAGTCGATGGAGCATTTCCAGTGGATCGTGGCGCTGACCCGCATCATGTCCGCTGTGTTCCGCAAAGGCGGCGACGTCACCTTCATCGTTGACGAAATGAAGGCCGTGTTCGACCCGAAGGGCGGTTACTTCAAGGCCGGCGGCGTGTACATGCCGTCGCTGGTGGCTGAGCTCGGCTCCATCGTCGAAGAGCACATGAAGACCATCGGCCTGCTGCACGACCCGGAAATGAGCGCCCACCAGCGCGCCCTGATCGCCGAGAAGCGCAAGCAGTTCGAAGAACGCTCAAAAAAAAACAGTGAAGTAAACGCAGCGCCGGCGCAAAGCGCCGCGCTCGCCCCCTCCCTTTCGCAAAGCGAAGGGGAGGGCCAGGGAGGGGTAGTTTCTGAGGTTTTTGTTCTTGAAGCCGACCCCGAAAGCGCCGACAACGGCAGCTTCCCAGCCAGCGCCAGCATGTGCCACAAGTGCAGCACCAAGGCGCTTGTGATCATGGACGGCTGCCAGACTTGCTTGAATTGTGGGTATAGCAAGTGCGGTTGATGGGTCGAGGACTTAGATAAGAGATGGGGTCAGGTGCTTGATTGAACCTGGCCCTTCTCTATTTTGGCGAGAGCGTCTTGCAGTGTAATGTTGAACCTAATTTCCACTTGATTTGTTCTTTGAGCAGACGTTGGCGCCATTTTCTTCGGTTGCATGTTGTCTGAGGCTGATCGATTGAGTTTTACCAGCGGCGCTTTTTCTTGACCTCGTATTCAAGTGCTATGCACTTCTGGTCGTACTCCATGACGGATTCTGCAACCTGCCGACTTGCGAGTCCAAAAAGTGTGCTGATCATGAGTGTTCGCCTCGAATCATCAACTGATTGGGTCGGCGCAAGGAAGAGGGCTTGGATGGATTTCATCGTGGATATGACTGCGGTCGCACGAAAGTAGATTGCTGTAAGGTCTTCCGTAGCTTTCCGGCCCAACACGCCAGCAGTCTCCAATGATTTTCGCGTTATGGGGAACATTTCCTCTTTCAGCGGAGCGACTAGCGGGATCAATTTTCCGCTTTTTGCAGAGGCTTCATACTCTTTGAAAGAGTTTTCAAGATCCTGTCGAACGACCTCGTCTCGATGCATTTTTAGTTCAGCCAGTGCTCCAGCGAGCTCGGCCGCAGCCTTCCGGTACTCGACGCGACGGTCGGTCCACCATTTTCCGAGTAGCGTAATTGAAACCCCGAAGAGAGCTGTCAGCGCTGGCAGCCACGGAACAGGCATGGTCGCGGTCGCAAACAGTCCCTGCATAACAAAGATTCCTTCTGCTGACATGGCCAATTCTCGTTCCCTATTGGATCCCGATCATAGGCTGAAAGTGACCTGGCTCTTCTAAACATATGTCGAGAGCGAAAACAGGGGCAAGAAAGCAGGTGCTGATCGAGCGTCGGGTTTCCGCACTGGCCCTTTGTTGTTAGATGGGTTTGGATTGCCAGTATCAGCCGGACAACGGGAAGCAGGTTCACTTCCGTTAAAACAAGAGGGCTGGCGGCTTGTGGGAGCGGCGTAAGCCGCGAAGCACGTACATCATCAGATCACACAAATGCCAAGGGCTTCAGCAATGTCAGCTTCGCGGCTTACGCCGCTCCCACAAATAGTCAATCCGCGCGGAAAAGATCCGGGCGGCGGAGTCGGTTTTCCCTGCTTGGAGCATTGGGCTGGAGTCGGGTTTTCCGCTCTGGCCCTTGTGTTGTTAACGGTGACCTAGTTCGGGTGTCGACTCCCCGTAAACTCGGCCCATCGACTCTTACGGTCCCGGGTGCGCCGAGTTTGCCCTGGCTACTAAGGTGCATTTCTACAGGGCAAATTTGGATATGATCCAGCGCCGGGCACATCTCCCTATCCTTGGGGTAGGGGGTGATGGAGCATCGGCATTCCATTTTAATCAAGGGGGATGTATGCGGCATGTTCTTATCGCGCTGTTCGTAGTTTGTATGTTGCCTGCCTGTGTCAGCACAAAAACCGTCAAGGCGGATATGCCAACGCTGCAGCAGGCGGGGCATCAGACGGTGATCGTCAGCAAGCGGGAGTTGCCATCCTTTGGTGCGGTGACTGCCGGCAAGGCGGGGTTTGGCTTGATCGGTGCTGCCGCCATTATTTCCGCCGGAAATACGATTGTCAGAGAGAACCAGATCGAAGACCCGGCCGTGGCGATTGCGGATGGACTCAGTCGGGCGCTGGCGGAGAAATTGTCCGTGCCAGTGCGCTTGGCGGATGGCCTGCTGGACTCGACCAATCCTGCTGCGATGGCCAAGCAATACCCCGGCGCGGGTTTGCTGCTTGATGTCCAGACCGTCAACTGGAGCTTTGCGTACTTCCCGACCGATTGGAACAACTATCGGGTCATCTACAGCGTGAAACTGCGTTTGATCGATACGCGTACGGGCAAGCTTCTGGCCGAGGGCTTCTGCGCGCGGGTCCCGGAGTACAGCGATGATGCCCCCAGCCATGAAGAACTGCTTGGAAACAGCGCCGCCGAGCTCAAGGCGCGCTTGAAGCGTTCTGGTGAGCAGTGCCAGGAAGAGTTGAAGTCGCAGACTCTGGGCCTGACCTGATCGAGGTTGGTCAGCAGCGGCAATCTGGTGCCAGAGCGAGGTTTTTGCTCTGGCTCAGTGTGAAAAATGGGGATATGAAAACAGGGGCAGAGCAGGGTTCCCTATCAGGCCCTTGCTCGTAGCGTGCTGTTGGCTTTCTAGAATGGCCACGAACGGCGTCAGGTTCACTTTCGAAAGAGTGAGCGGATAGGGCAGCGTAGCTTAGTTGAACGCAGCGCATGCGGGATACGTAATGCTTGAGAAGCAGTGGTCTGGGTCGCCCTCCTATATTCTCAAGAATTGGAGGGAGCTGCCGATTGTTGGTGGTGTCTTTCTTTGGTTGAACCTTCTGATGGAAGTGGTCTTCGTCCTCCTAACGTGCGTTGTGCTCTACCAGTTTGTCGACGCAAAGACATACGCGAAACCGTGGCGTCTCTTTGCAGTGTCCTTGATTGCTTTGTTGATCGGAACTCAATTCCAACATGTGTTTGATGGCCTGGTACGAGCCCTGGAAAAAGCGGGGCGCTCAGTTGATTCGCTCGAGGATTTGCGCCATTTTATTTCCTTGCTAAATGTGATGTTGACAGGAATGGGGGGAGCACTGCTGGGTGCGGCAGTGAGCAACAGGGCGCAGCAGTGCTACCTCGTGGAAGAGCGCAAAGCGAGATCGGAAATCAGAGAGCTGAGAGCAAATATCGGGAAGCTTGGTGAGCGCTATCGCCAACTCACTGCGATGGACGGGGTGGCGGCAACGAATGTCTCAGCCTTGTTGATTGAAGAGCGGCTGAGGCTTGGAGAGCTCGAGAAAGAATGGCCTCACCTTGCAGAGGGTCCCTGAGAAGAGAAAAGCGGGGGGGACAGAGCGGGGCCTCCGCTGTCAACTATTTTGTTGATAGTGCAAAAACAGGGGCGAAACACGGGCAGAGTCTGGTTTTCGCTCTGGCCTTCGTTCGCTGGTTGGTATTGTGTCCCAGGAACGACTGGACTTGCTGCGCTGTTATCGCGGAATCGACAAGGCAATCGCCAAGAAATGGCCGGATAGGTGCACGTTGTACTTTGTGGAAACCTCTATCTATCAAGGCGTATCTGTTTTTTCCCGACCTGTATCTTTTTTAATCGTAAAGAAATTGAAACCAATCATGGGCTGTGCTGGCTTAGCTCCTGTCCTGTAGGCGCAGGGATTGCTTCAAGGAAGCCGGGTCTGATCGATAAGGGGGCGTCGCCCCGAATCCCCGAGATGGTTCGTATCCCAGGCCACATCCGCGGCATCACACCAACTTGCGCACCCTTGTATCCGCTGCCTTCAACAGCGCTCCATCAACCCCCTGCAGCCGCATCAACGGAACCGGCTTGCCGGTGCGGTTGTCCAGCAGCTGCGAATGCCGCTCGCCCCGCTCGTACAGGTGCTGCTCGCCCCATTGGCGCAGGGCGACGAGGATGGGGAACAGGCTCTCACCCTTCGGGGTGAGCACGTATTCCTGGTACGCCGTGCCGTCCGATGCGGCATGCAGCTGCAGGATATCGGCATCCACGAGTTTGCGCAGGCGGTCGGTGAGGATGTTGCGGGCCATGCCCAGGCTGCGCTGGAAGTCGCCGAAGCGGCGCACGCCATCGAATGCGTCGCGCAGGATGAGCAGCGACCAGCGGTCGCCGACAAGGTCGAGGCTGCGGGCTACCGGGCAGGGGGAGTCGGATTCGAGGCTGCGGCGGGACATGGCGACTCCTGTGGTTGAACCCATTGTAGTTGCATTTTAAAACCACAGTTCGCTAGCATGCATCTGGTTGCGATATGCAACTGGATTCGGATGCGCCATGAACCTGCCTTTGGAAAGTGCTTTGGAACGCCCCGAGGCAGCTGTGACGCGGGTAGGTCAGGCGCTGCCTGCCGATCTGGTATGGCTGTTCGCCATCGCCAGCGGGTTGTGCGTTGCCAATGTGTACTACGCGCAGCCCCTGCTGGACCTGCTTGCTGCATCGCTGGGCATCAGTCTGGCTGCGGTTGGCAGCGTGGTGACCGCAACCCAGATCGGCAGCGCCTTGGCCTTGCTGCTGCTCGTGCCCTTGGGCGACAGGATGGAGCGCCGCCGCCTGATGCTGGTCCAGCAACTGGGCTTGGTGGTCGCGCTGTTGTGGGTGGGCTGGGTGCAATCACCGTGGCTGTTGCTGGCGGGCATGCTGGCGATTGGTCTGCTCGGCACGGCGATGACGCAGGGCCTGATTGCCTACGCGGCCAGCGCTGCGGGTGACGGCGAGCGTGGGCGGGTGGTGGGTGCCGCGCAGGCCGGTGTGTTCATCGGCCTGTTGATGGCGCGGGTGGTTGCGGGTGGCATCGCCGATCTGGGCGGCTGGCGCAGCGTTTACGTCGTTTCTGCACTGGCAATGTTGCTGCTGGCCGGCCTGCTTCATCGCAAACTGCCACGATTGCCTGTAGCGCCAGTGAGCCTGGGCTACCTGCAGCTGATCGACTCGATGGCGCGCCTGCTGCGAGAGGATCGGGTACTGCAGATCAGAGGAATGCTGGCGCTGCTGATGTTCGCCGCGTTCAACATCTTCTGGAGCGCGCTGGTGCTGCCGTTGAGTGCGCCACCCTACGGCTACTCACACACGGTGATTGGCGCATTCGGTCTGGTGGGCGTGATTGGCGCACTGGGCGCTGCCGGTGCGGGGCGCTGGGTGGACAAGGGGCGTGGCCAGACCGTCACGGCGATGGCGCTGTTGGTGCTGTTGTTGGCGTGGTGGCCGTTGTCCTTGATGCCGGTGTCGTTGTGGGCGCTGGCGCTCGGCATTGTGTTGCTGGACCTTGGTGGGCAGGCGCTGCACGTGAGCAACCAGAGCATGATCCTTCGCGAGCGGCCTGAAGCACATAGTCGGCTGGTCGGGCTTTACATGCTGTTCTACGCAGCAGGCAGCGGGATGGGGGCCATCGCCGCCACGACGACGTATGTTCATGCAGGCTGGAGCGGCGTCTGTATGCTGGGCGCTGTTACCTGCTGCGTCGCCTTGTTGTTCTGGCTTGCCACGCGGCGGTTCATGCCTGGACCTTCGCGGTAGCAGACCGGGGCATGCGCTGCGGCCGGCTGCTGTGAGGGGTATGGCGTCGCTGTGCTGGCCGCGCAGTGGCAGCGTCGCTTCCCGCGGGAGTGAGGTTGCTCGCGAAACCGGTTGAATATGTGGCGTGCTGGCGATGAGGCTGTTTGAGTGCGTCGGCTTCGCGGCTTACGCCGCTCCTACAAAAGTCGGGGCCGTCTCCCATGGTGGTGGACGCTACAATCAGCGGGCCTCCATGGTGCCATGGGGAAAGCATTGGACGCGGTCTGTTGATCATCTTGGGGTGGAAAATGAAAGTGCGGATTCTGGGTGTGTCGTTGTTGGTGGGCCTGTTGCTGGGTTGCAAGCCAGTGCCTGCAGGTGATGCAGAGGCCACTGCTGCGGCGCCAGCGCCCGAGGCGCAGGCCAGTGCAGAACCTGATGACGGGATCGTGGACACCGAATCGTCTCCTTATGAAGAAGGGGACCCCGAGGGTGATGCACCCACGCCGGCCGCGTTCGACTATGAGCCAAGCTGCGAGGAAGCCCCGCTGGCGACGCACTTTTTCACCCTGGTTGGCGGCAATACCGTGGACAACTGCGGTCGCGCTGATGTCAGGCTGAGTGCGGCGTTTGACGCATTGTTGAAGGAGGCGGCGCAGTACGATGTTGCCGATCCGGACATGCCGTCGCAGCGCGAGCGGCTGCTCAGCGGCCCCAGCGCACCGGGCGTGCCGAAGACACTGGGTCGCGAGACCTGGTGGTATTACACCGCCTGCCAGGCGCATCAATGCGGTGAGCACGCGTTGGCGATGCTCTATCAGCCGGAGCAGGCGCGCTTGGTTGGCCGGCTGGTTTCGCAGTGCAAGGCGGTTTGGCTGGGCAACCCCAGCGCCGAACAGCGTGCGCTCATCGATGAAGTGCGGCCGCTGGACCCTGCATTGCTGAAGGGCGACGGCAGCTGCGAGGACGCAGCGTAGCCCGCGCTGTGTTGTTCTGCCGCCGTCGCTGCTCCTGCAGAGTGCACGGGAGCAGCCCGCTGATGGAGGCAATACGGTGCCATCAAAAGGCGTGCAGGAACTATCATGCGCGTCAGGCACAGGGAGGTGTGGTGTGATCGAACGGATGCGCGATGCGGCCAGCGGTATGCCGTCGGCAGCGGTACGGCTACGCGGGACTGATATACGGCGCTGCCTGCTGGCGGTAGAGGGGAGCGCGGCATGAGGTTTCTGCTGCTCCTTGTTCTGTTGATGGCGCAGGCCGGGATGGGCGCGCTTGCCGCGCCCGAAGTTGTTGCGGCTACCGGGGGTGTAGTGATCGCAACGCCACCGCCTGCCACCAATGCGGTGATCGCGCCATTGGCCACAACAGCGGCCGCGCGGCTCTACTATTCCGAAACCGGGCAGCGGCGCGACAAGGACATAGGCGTATTGTTCCTGGTGCTTGGGTTTTTGCTGCTTTTCATCCTGATCGGATGGCTGGCCACCTATTTTTCCCGGGAAAAGACGCAGAAGCCGGTGGCGGCGCTGCCGCGTGTACCGGTGCGTATGCATTGGTACGACGGTACCGGTTTGCCGATCGCGGACTGGGGGCGCATCGACGAAGACGCGCCAGCGGGAATGGATGGCGTTGCCACGCACATCCATCGTACGTCCGCGGCAAAGGAATGGCTGGAGGCGCTCAACCAGCGTCTGGGTGAGCACTACCGGATCACCGAGTCCGCGGATTTCCTGCTGTTGTCGAACCTGATGGTACGGCCCGGCGAGGTATTCCTTGCAAGCTGCCAGCGTCTGCTGTCGTGCATCAACCGCAACCTGGGCGAGCTTGCCGCCGAGCAGAACCAGGGCAAGCACGTGGTGATGGTGTTTGCCGACCAGGAGGACTACTACGCCTATGTCTCACACTACTACCCGGAGGACGGCGAGTACGCCATGTCATCTGGCATGTTCATCAAGGCCGGGTACGGGCATTTCGTGATGCCGCTGGAGATCATGGATGCGATGGAGCCGGTGATCGCGCATGAGCTCACGCACTGCCTGCTGCAGCATCTGCCGATTCCTGCATGGTTGAACGAAGGCTTGGCGGTGAACACCGAGCACACGTTGTACCCGCAGCTGGCAGCGCCCGGTGCGCAGATGTATTTCCCGCATGAGGTTGCCGCCCAACACGCGGCCTACTGGAACGAAGAGAGCATCCAGGCCTTCTGGTCGGGAAAATCCTTCCTCGCTGCAGACGATGGCAACCGGCTCTCCTACGATCTGGCCAAGAAGATCACCGCGCTTGCGGCGGGAGATGAACGGTCATTCCGAATGTTCGTTGCAACAGCACAGATGAGTGATGGGGGCCTGGCAGCGGAACAGCACCTGGGTTACCCGATCCAGAACCTGCTCGAAGCGGTACTTGGCGAAGGCGATTGGGCACCGAGGCCGGACACATGGATGCAGGGTGTCGAGCGGGGGCAGTTCTAGAATTGATATGGCTTGCGGGACATCGCTTGCGACAAGCGATGTGCGCCTTGCAGGAACGACGTGAGTCGCGAAGCTGGGCGCCTGCGCGCACCCGGGTGCCGTGCAACTACGGTAAGCAGACGGCTTTCAGATCTGTGGCTTCGCGGCTGACGCCGCTCCTGCAAAACATCGGGTGGAGCCTGGTGTCAGCCCGCAGCGATATAAGGCGGGTAGTCGATGTAGCCCTTGCTGTTTCCGCCGTAGAACGTACTCGGATCTGCCTTGGCCAGCGGGTAGCCGTGACGCAGGCGTGCGACCAGGTCCGGGTTGCTGATGAAAGGAACGCCAAAGCCGACCAGGTCGATCAGGCCTTCGTTGATCAGCGCTTGGGCTGATTCGCGGTTCAGCCCGCCGGCAAGAATCAAGGTGGTTTCCGGCAACTTGCTCTTGATGGTCTTGAGCAGCGTGTTGAAGCCGGTCTGACCTGGCTCGCTGCTTGAGTAGCCGGCCTGGTTCATCAGGTGCACGAAGCCCAGCTTGCGCTCGCCGATGGCCTCCGCAAGCGCTGTGTAAGTCTCATCGGTCTGCGGGTACGCCGGCATGTCAAAAATGTTGCCGTAAGGCGAGAGGCGGATGCCAGTGCGGGCAGCGCCGATGCGCGCGACGATGGCGTCGATCACTTCCAACGTGAAACGGATGCGATTCTCCAGCGTATCGGCCGAGTATTGATCGGTTCGGTCGTTGACCAGCGGGTTGAGGAACTGCTCGTGCAGGTAGCCGTTGGCGCCGTGGATTTCCACGCCATCGAAGCCTGCATCAATCGCGTTCTGCGCGGCCTGGGCAAAGTCGTTCACCACTCGCGCCACTTCTTCGGTGCTCAGCTGGCGCGGCGCTGGCGGATCGACCATGCCGGGTTCGCCTTGCTCGTTGTAACCGAAGGCCTTGGAGTTGGCGGGTTGCTTGCTGCTGGCGCTGACCGGTGTGTGGCCTTGGTCCTGGATCGACGGGTGCGACATGCGGCCGACGTGCCATAACTGCGCGACGATCTTGCCGCCGAGCGCATGCACCGAGTTGGTGGTCAGGCGCCAGCCTTCAATCTGCGCGGGCGTGTAGATGCCTGGATTGAACAGATAGCCCTGGCCTTCGCGCGAGATCGGTGTGCCTTCGCTGACGATCAGTCCTGCGCTGGCGCGCTGGGCGTAGTACAGCGCCACGCGCTCGTCGGCGATGTCATCCGGCGCGCGCGAACGGGTCATCGGCGCCATGACGATGCGGTTGGAAAGAGTGGTTCCTGCAAGCGTGTACGGTTCGAAAAGCGAGGTCATTTCAGTGTTCCGGGAAAGCGAAAGGGGAGGGCATGGCCTGGTGACTGCGCATGACTGCTGCGGCTGGGCAGGTGCGAGGTCGCTGACCCCAAAGACATGGGCACGGGGGTATCTGCCCACAACGCGCTGAGATGGAAAGCAGAGTTGCGGTTTGGGGATGCTCCGGGTGTTGGCCGGAATCCCGGCGCCAGCAGAAGCTTGATTGCCGCCTGAGGCGGTCCTTATCTTTTGTGGGAGCGGGGGCGGGCCCGCGGGCGGGTTGGGCCCAAGCCGCGCGAGGAAGGGGGTGGGTGAATTTTTGTAGGGGGATATTTGGG